>CALVDI010000027.1 GCA_944326225.1 uncultured Bacteroidales bacterium
GAGTAGTATCTTGTTTTCTGCCATAATCCTTTCATTTTGACAATCTGCAAAAATACAATAAAATCCGGAAAATGTAGTGTATGCAAGAATGGAGCCGTGACCTGACCGCGTGTCAGGATTTGCGGGAAATCGGGGAATCGGCCGGTGTAAATTTGCGGGAAATCGGGGAACAGGCCGTTTTGAATTTGCGGGAAATCGAAAAAAGCTTATTTTTGTATCTGAAACAGGGCATGTTGATCTATGGAAAAAAGAGTTTTTAAAAGAAAGATATATGACAGGCTGCTTCAATGGAAGCGGGAGTCCAACGGCACAAGCGCCTTGATGGTACAGGGCGCACGGCGAATCGGCAAGTCTACTATTGTGGAGGAGTTCGCTAAGAATGAGTACTCCTCGTATCTGATAGTGGATTTCAATAAGGCATCTGCGGCAGTAAGGTCTCTTTTTGATGACCTTATGGATCTGGATTTTATCTTTCTTCAATTACAGGCTATATACAATGTGGTGTTGGTTGAGAGGCAGTCTGTCATTATCTTTGACGAGGTGCAGAGATGTCCCAATGCAAGGCAGGCAATCAAGTATCTTGTGCAGGACGGCCGGTATGACTATATAGAGACCGGCTCGCTTATAAGTATCAAGCAGAATACCAAGGGCATAACTATTCCCAGCGAGGAGGAGCGGATAGATATGTATCCTATGGACTTTGAGGAGTTCAGATGGGCCTTGGGCGATACGGCGTCTGTGCCGCTTATCAGGACATTCTATGAAAAGCGTAAGCCTTTGGGTGCGGCGCATAGGGCAAAGCAAAGGGACTTGCGTCTTTATATGCTGGTCGGAGGGATGCCTCAGGCTGTCAATGAGTATATTGACACCAACAACCTTGCGAAGGTCGATGCGGTCAAGCGGAGAATTATCAAGTTGTACTCCGATGACTTTTTGAAGATTGATGCAACAGGAAAGCTCAGCAGGCTGTTTATGGCGATTCCGTCGCAGCTCAGTAAGAAATCTACCCGTTATTATACCAACGCTGTTGTGGGTGAGCTGGAGGATGACGCTGAGGCGGAGATGATTGTCAGTCTTGAAGACAGTAAGGCCGTGCTTGTGTCTTATCATTCGGACGACCCCAATGTCGGAATGTCTTTGACGCAGGATATGTCGAGATACAAGCTCTTTGTTGCCGATACCGGCCTGTTCGTAACGATGGTCTTCTGGGACAAGGATTTTGCTGAGAATCTGATATATCAGAAGCTGCTGGCTGACAAGTTGGAGGCGAATTTGGGGTATGTGTACGAAAATCTTGTAGCGCAGATGCTCACGGCGGCAGGAAATAAGCTGTTCTATTACACTTTTGAGAAAGATGAGAAGCACTCGTATGAGGTGGATTTCTTATTGTCAAGGGGCAGTAAGATATGTCCGATAGAGGTTAAGTCTTCCGGTTACAGGACTCATGCCTCGCTCGATGCTTTTAGGGCGAAATACCAGGCAAGGATAAAGAACAGTTATCTGATATATCCTAAAGATTTTCAGGTAGGTGACGCAGAGTTGGTGTATCTGCCATTCTACATGGTGAGTGTTATTTGATAATCGGTGGTTATGGTTAAGTGTCTGTTGAGAATATTGACTGCCGCCGTACTTGCTATGGTGGCCTGGGCCTGCGCTGACGACAGGCAGGAGGACAGGATACCCGGCATGGACATTGTTTCGAGGCTGTCCGGAACTATGGCTGAGGGCCGTTATTCTGACGCGCTTTCCATCGCCGACACGTTGCTCTTCATGCCTGAGGATAGTGTGTCAGCCGAGGCCAGAAAAATAGCCCGTGGTTATAAGGCATTGGCTTACATCATGTCCAACAAACTGGATTCCGCAGAAAATTATGTGTATGAGCTGACAGAGATGCTGAAAACCGATACCGGCTCCTATTATAATACAGTGATAGGATATACCGCACTGGGAATATATGCGATAAAGAAAGAACTGGATTATTCGAAGGCGATATCGGGGTTTCACAAGGCGATGGAAGTGTCTGCAAGATATAGGGACACTGTGAATCTGGCTGTAAGTCTGTGTAATCTTGCGGCTGTATACATGATAAGGAAAGACACTGCCGGGCTGAGGTATGCTGAGGAGGCCTGGCGCCTGGGCCGTCAGAAGGGCCAGCCGTACATGATGGCCAGTAGCGCCACGTCTCTTTCCAACATGCTGTTGCTGGCAGGACAGTATCATGACGCGCTGCGATATGTCGACACGGCGGAAGCGTATATTGTCGGAGATGGCGACATGCGGAGAAAATGCGAGTTGGGTCTGATAAGGGCGCAGGCGTTTTCGGCGCAGGGAAGACTACGGGAGGCAGGTGACATTTATTCCAGTCTGCAAAGAACTCTCAATGAGGCAGGTGCGGATATGATTGTGAAGTATGGGGTGGCGTATGGCAGATTTCTTCTCGCACAAGGAGACTATCTCACAGCTGTCACAGTTCTGGAACAGGCTTTGCAAAGTACCGGCATCTCTCACGAGGACATGTCTACGGTATATCTCCTGCTGTCAGAGGCATTCACCATGACGGGAGATGACGGACAGTCCCTGAGATATTACAAGATGTATCATACTTACTGTGACTCTCTTGCCGTTCAGGAGAAGGAAATACAGTTCGGCAATATGATCCGCAGCTATGAGCAGGTCAAGTACGAAAAGGAGATCGCGGACAAGGAATTGGCGGTGGAAAAAGCGAATAAGAAGGTTGCGGTATCTATCATAGTTGTGTTGGCTGTAGGTGTTACGGCTGTGGTGTTCTGGGTTATGTACCGCAAGACAAATGCTCTTTACCGCAGAATAGTGGAGCAGTACCGTCAGTACGAGGCCAAGGAAAGCCGTTTGAAGGAGCAGCACCGTTCCGGCTCCGGGGCGGAAGGACTGGAGGAGTCTAAGGAAAGGGCATTGTTTGACCGCATAGAGCAGCTGATGAGCGGGGAGAAAACCTACCGGCAGAAAGATGTCTCTCTGAATATGCTGGCGGAGATGCTTCATTCCAACAGGGCATATGTCTCCAAGGTCATCAACCGTTTCGCGGAGCAGACATTCTCTGCCTACATCAATTCCAAAAGAATTGCGGAAGCCGTTACCGTGCTCTCCGACCCCGAGGATGATACTCCGCTGAAAATGCTCGCTGATAATTTAGGTTACAGTACCTTATCCACATTCTACCGGGCATTCTGTAAGGAGACGGGTTGTCCTCCCTCGAAATACAGGCAGGTGATAAGGCAGATTGACAAATAGGAAAGTTTTTGCAAATCGTATTTTTTAAGAATTGCCAAAAGTAAAATTTTGAGGCACAGGACAGTGTACGGTATATTTGTCCCGTTAACCAATAAAATCCAACTCTTATGAAAATCTTATTTTCTTCTTTTTTGTCATCGGTTATGATGCTTTCTGTGATGTTTGCCGCTTCCTCGTGTACTGAGGACGAGCCTGTGACCCCGCCCGTGCCTCCTGCCGGAGATCCTGAAATAGCCTTTACGCAGGACCGGCTCGAAGTCCCCATTGAGGGCGGAGACATGTCCGCTGCATTTACCCTGAGCAATCCAGTCGAGGATATTGAACCATCCGCTGCCTGTGAGGCGGATTGGATTACCGGA
The DNA here is from genome assembly GCA_944326225.1 of uncultured Bacteroidales bacterium. GTDB lineage: Bacteria > Bacteroidota > Bacteroidia > Bacteroidales > UBA932 > Coprenecus. The sequence continues at coordinate 3,630 of CALVDI010000027.1, forward strand.
ATAGTGGTGGATACCGCGGATGCGTAAGTGAACTTTACAGCTGCGGAGAATGAAGGATATGAGGAAAAACGGGCTGAGCTGATACTCACTTATGGAAATCTCTCCGATACCCTTATCCTCGTTCAGGAGGCTGCTGTCAAAAGTTTCGATATCAATGTGACGGACAGCACCGTTTCCTCATTTGCCTACGAGGTAATACCCGTGGACGAGAGCATGACTTATTTTACACAGGTGGTGGAAAAGGAGTATTTCGACAGTTTCGGCAGTTCGTAATATATGCATTCGGTCTCGATTATACTGGGGCTTCTTTGACGGGACTCAATTCTCGCGAAGTGTCGACGGTGCAGGTAGAGCAGAGTGATATCACATTCGAGATAGAGGTATCTCAAGATGGTAAGACAACCACAGCCAAGATAGTTCCTTCGGATAGTGAACAGTATTATATAGCTGGTATCGTAGATGCCAATGAGTATTACAATATGCCTGGAGGGTATATTCTGGGTTATAGGCAGAGCACGATCTGGGATAACGTAGATATGTTAGAGCAAATGCAGATGCCTGATCCGTATTCGTTGACTCTCAATATGGTGGCTGAAAAAGGAACTTGTACGATTGACCAGGAGCTTACTGCAGGTACAGATTATGTAGCGTATGCTGTATCTATTTCTGATGAATGTATTATAAATTCCGAGCCGAAAATTCTTGAGTTCCGTACAGATGATGTGGTTATGTCAGACAATGTAATATCTATAGAGATAGTTAATGTTGAAACCCGCCTTATAGATGTTGAGGTTAAAACCACAAATGATGATCCATACGTGATGTTGGCTTTGGAAGCATCTCCTTACAAGGGATTGACAGACGAGGAAATACTTGAAAGTATAAATGCTCATTATAATTTCATGCGAGTCTGCCGCGGAGATACGACTTTACGCTTCAGCTATCCAGATTCTGAGTACGAGCCCAATACGGAATATATTGTTTTCGCATTCGGCTATGACCTTGGAGTTCCCACAACGGATATAGTATATCAGTATATAACTACTACTGATGCAAAGCAATCAGATATGACTTTCAACTTACTCTATAATGGTTATTATGCAGGAGCAGAGGTTCAGGAAGCATATCCGGATAATTTTACCGCTGACATCAGTGGACATGCGATATTCCATGTCAAGGCCAATTCTGTTCCGCGAGAGAGGCTTTATTATAAATACTACACAGTAAAGACAGGTGACTGGACTGATAGACAGAAGTATACCGATGACGAGGCGATGGCGGAACTGATAGAATTGGGAAAAACTACGATAGGCGTATCATGGGACTATAACATGATTATGCTCAAATATGATATGGATTTTACTTTTATAGGTTTCGCTATAGATGTGGCCGGTAATCCTACTGCCGTCTGGAGGCAGCTGGTACATCCCACAGAAGACGGTACTGTTCCGATGGGCGATTTCAACCCTAATGACTTGTGGAACAACTGGGGAGATGAGGCGTCTTCTTCCGCTGTCAGTATAGCCGGAGGTGACGGATGGATGATGCCGCTTATTGCCAGGTAGGTTGCTCGACATTAAATAGGTAAGCCCGGGAGCCGCCCGCTGCTGTACATTAAGGGGTTTCATGGTACAGCTGCATGACGGCTCCCTTTTTTGTGCAGCGAGATTCCTATCTTCTTTGATGTCATTCTGCATATTTTAACGATCCCTATGAACTGCATGTCGCTCCAGAAAAGGATACGGTCTCCATGGGCGATGACGTCACTCAATGACTTGTGGCAACGGTTTATTGAAATCTGCGCAATATCAGCTTGTAGTGGGCCTCTTCGGTGTCCGGTGTGGCAAGAGATATCGTCCAGTCTCCGCTCTGGCCTATGATCCTGCTCGGGCTGCCCGGCTGGCTTTTGTAGATGACACGGCTGTTGCGGTCGGCGATAAAATCTTTGTCGTCTTTTTTGTCATTTATCCTGCCGATGATGTAATCGTCTGATACATATGCTGCTCTAAGCAGAAAGACGTGGTCTTCTATCGACTGGATGAATTTCATGTCGTCACTACCATCGCCCAATTCCAGAATGTCCTCAGCGGTAATCTTGTCAGGTCCGAAGTCGAGGAAGAAATGTTGTTTCAGTTTCCCGTCCTTGCTGTCAAAAAGATATATGTCTCCTAACGGGGGGTAGCTGTGCAGCCAGCCTTCCCGTATTATGTTGAGCTGGCCGGAACCATAATGGACATAAGGATTGGGCTCGTAGTTGTAGTTTATCACTGTCCTACGGTTCTCCTCTCCGAAAAGGGTGTCAGTGACGGCTATGCGGATACGGTCCGGATTCCAGTGAGAAATATTTACTATAAGGTTTCCGTCTTCCAGAAATTCCATACAGTCAGCATCGTAGGACGTGGGCACCGTGCAGATGTGCCTGAGGTCCTTGCCGTAGTGTATCAGATTGTTTGCGACTGCATCCTCTATCCAGACACTGCCGTCGGGAGCTATGGCGAAGTCGGATATGCCGAGATATTCCCCGGGACCACGTCCCATCGCCCCGATCTGCCTGATAAACTGTCCGCTTCGGTCGAAGGCCAGCATGCGGTACTCGCGGATGGCCGGATTGTCCAGAACATAGATTCTGTCCCCGGCTATTTTGACTTTTTGGGGACGCGCCGGTATGGAGACGTCGTCCGCTGTCAGTTCTATAACTTCTTTTTCAACGGATAATGAGTCCATACGGGCTTCTGTAAGTTGCTTGACATCGAATTTGTAGATGTCGATTGTTTCCGTTCCGTCGTTCCTGCTGCATCCGTTGAGCAGTACTGTGCATGCGAACAGGAATGCCACGGCTGCTTTGATTGTTCTGGGGAGTTGTTCCATAAGTGTTTGCATTAAGTTTACTGCGCAAATATACAAATTTCATGGCTGGGAAAGCTCTGTTTTGCTAAATTGGTGTTAATCAGGTGATAATGCTTTTGAAAGGTGCCGCGTTGGCTTCTGAAACGGTTATGTGGCACCTTTGTGTGAGCGTAAGTGCTTGATTGTAAGAGCGATGAGGTGTATACTTCCTGCCCCGGCACTTTGGCACCTTGGCAAACATTTGCATTGCTCTCGGCTTCTGCGCAATTTGGACTTCGTCCACATATACTGTTGCGCCTCGGCAGTGCAAACTGAACAAGTTCATTTGCATTGCTCTCGGCTTCTGCGTATATTTGTCGCTGATAATAGAATAAGGTATATGAGTAGAAAGAAAAGGCCGTCCTCCCGTCCACGCGGCGGACATGACAGGAATCAGTCGCCGGAGGACAAGGCGATTAAGAAAGAGATAAATCTGAAGAAAAAAGAGCGTGGGGGAGGAAAGAGAAAGTCAAAGGGCAAGAAAGAGCGTTTCAACAAGGAGGAACTGACCGGTACTGTCAGCATGACCCGGGAGGGCTACGGCTTCGTGGAGGTGCCGGACAGGGACACCGATATATTCGTACCTCAGCACAAGATGCGCGGAGCTCTCAATGGTGATATCGTGAAAGTGCTTACTACCAAGGCGAAAGGTATCGGAAAGGACGGCAAGCCCAAACGTATCGAGGGTGAGATAATCACAGTGCTCGAGCGTTCCTCCAAGCCGCATATCGGGGTGCTGCAGATATCCCGTGGCGAGGCCTGGCTGATCATGGAGAGCCGCAACATGCCCTACGACATCAGTATACCGCTCAGGGAAATAGACAGATGGTTCGGTAAAGGAGGGGTGCTTGAAAATGTTCGGGGTGAGACCGAAAGCGGGGATTCTGGCAGTCCGGCATCTCCTCAGCGGACCTGGAAGCCGGGCGACGTGTCCGGTCTGAAGGCTGCTGTCATCGTGACCGACTGGCCCCGCAAGGCCCCGGCTCCTGTAGGCCGCATCGTGGACGTGCTGGGCGAGCCCGGAGCCAATGACACCGAGATGCACGCCATCCTGGCCGAGTACGGCCTGCCCTACCGTTTTGAGCCGGAAGTGGAGGCCGCAGCCGAGGCCGTGCCGGACAAGATAACCCCCAAGGACATAGCCGAGCGCAGGGATTTCCGTAAGGTGACCACATTTACTATCGACCCTGCCGATGCCAAGGACTTCGACGACGCGCTCTCGTACCGCGAGCTGGAGGACGGCAACATTGAGGTCGGTGTACACATCGCCGATGTGACGCATTATGTGACTCCTGGCTCTATCATTGATAAATGCGCATACGAGCGCGGCACTTCGGTCTATCTGGTGGACCGTACCGTGCCCATGCTGCCCGAGAAGCTTTCCAACAATCTTTGCTCCCTCCGCCCTGGAGAGGAAAAGCTCTGCTTCTCAGCGGTATTTGACATAGCTCCTACAGGAACGGTCAAGAAGACCTGGCTGGGCCGCACTGTCATCAAGTCCGATTACCGTTTCAACTACGACGAGGCCCAGGCCATCATAGAGACCGGACAGGGTCCTCTCGCCAAGGAGATACAGAATCTTCACAAGATCGCCTCTGTCCTCAGGAAGAAACGCTTCGCCGCCGGTGCCATTGCCTTCGAGCGGCCCGAGATGAAGGTCGAGGTGGATGAGACCGGCAAGCCGGTAAGGGTCTACGAGAAGATATCGAAGGAGGCCAACTGGCTTATCGAGGAGTTCATGCTGCTGGCCAACCGTGCAGTGGCCGAGTATGTGGGCAAGGTGCCCAAGACCAAGAAGGCCAAGACCTTCGTCTACCGCGTCCACGAGGATCCCAACGAGGAGAAGCTCGGAGTGCTCCGTAAGTTCGTCCGCCTCTTCGGCTACGATTTCCCGGCTGAGCCCGGGGCAAAGGAGGACGGTCAGAAAGAAGAGCCCAAGCAGTTCCCACAGGGAGTCAAGGTCAAGGAAATCAAGGGCAAGAATGTGGCCCAGCGCATCAACAACCTCCTGGGTAGCGTCAAGGGACGCCCTGAGGAGGAGGCCGTAGTGATGATGGCCCTGCGCTCTATGGCCCGGGCCCATTATACCACCGACAACGTCGGCCATTACGGTCTGGCTTTCAAGTATTATACGCACTTTACGTCTCCTATCAGACGTTATCCGGATATGATGGTGCACCGCCTGCTGGCCATGTATCTGGCCGGAGTCGAGTCCCAGAATAAGGAATACTACGAGACCTGCTGCCAGTACGCTTCCCAGCGCGAGCAGATAGCTACCGAGGCCGAGCGTTCCAGCATCAAGTACAAGCTCTGCGAGTACATGCAGGACAAGGTCGGCCAGATATTCCCCGGCACCGTCTCGGGCATGACCGAGTGGGGTCTCTACGTGGAGACCGAGCCGGACAAGGTGGAGGGTATGGTGCCCGTCAGGGACATCCCCGGCGACTTCTATCAGTTCGACGAGGAGACCTACTCCATCGTGGGCCGTTCCCGTGGCCGCCGCTTCACCATGGGCGACAAGGTATGGATCCGGGTTGTACGCGCTTCCCTTGAGCAGAAAATTATCGATTATGAATTAGTTGAAATAGAAGACGAAAAAGGTCTGAGCCAAAGCAATGAACCACAGTCAGCATCTCAGCCCGCTGCAGAGCCTGGACAGCCGGCTCCCGCAAAACCCGCAGCCCGCAGAACCCGCAAACGCAGCAAGTAAGACCGGCGGCATCATCCTGGCCGCCATCTCTTCCCTGACATTCGGCTTCGTGCCGTTTTTCTCAGTCACCCTCATGGATGCGGGCTTCTCGCCTTTCGAGGTGCTCGCCTACCGCTGGGGTGTGGCTACCCTCGTGCTGCTGGCCGTGGGCCTGCTCATGCGCAAGTCCTTCCGCATCCCGAAGGGTGCCTGGCTTCCGCTGCTGACCGTCAGCTTCTTCTGTGCCCTGACCGCCATCAGCCTGCTGATAGCCTACGAGAACATCGCCAGCGGAGTTGCCTCTACGATTCACTTCATGTACCCGCTTTTCGTGGCTGCCGTCATGATGACGGTCTTCCACGAGCCCCGCTCCTGGGTCAAGATCGGCGCCATCATCCTCTCCCTGGTAGGAGCCGGCTTCTTAGCAGGAGGCGATATCCGGCTCGAGGACGGCAATGTCACCGCCGGCATTCTCTGGGCCGCGCTCTCGGTCATAGCCTACGGCACCTACATCGTCGGCGTGCGCAAGACAGCCGTCCAGAACATGCCGACCCTCCCCCTGACCGTCTACGTGATGGGCTTCGGTGCCGTCTGCTTCACCCTCATCGGTATGCTCTCCGGCGGAGTCCGCTGGGTGCCCCTCTCCGACGGCTTCCTCTGGGCCAATATCCTCGGCATCGCCCTGCTCGGCACCGCAGTCTCCAACATCACCCTCGTAGCCGCCATCAAGCGCATAGGCCCCACCCTCAGCGCCATCCTCGGAGCCCTCGAACCCCTTACAGCCGTAGTCATCGGTGTCCTGGCCCTCTCCGAGGCATTCACCCTCCGCACCGCCGCCGGCATCATCCTGATCATCATCGCCGTCACCGCCGTAGTCCTCTCCGAAGGCCGGCATCCTTCAGTTAACGGTAAGCACAAGAACACCTGAAAATCGTAAATTAAAGACAATCAAGCGATTGTAGTTAAGTTGTGTCGCTGCTGGGTTGCTCCGAGACCGTCAAAAGAACACGCAGAATATGGAACAATCTGAGTATGTGGTAATTGTAAAAAGACCCCGCTTCACAGCTTACCATTGCCGATTTATATGTAAGTTTGCAGCATGGAAATAGTTTTTGCAACGGGCAACCGCCACAAGGTCGAGGAGGCCGCACAGATTCTGGGTCCGGAGTTCCGGTTGAGGACTCCGGCGGAACTTGGTATTAATGAGGATATACCGGAGACTTCGGATACTCTGGAGGGCAATGCGCTACAGAAGGCGGAGTACATCTATAAGAAGACAGGTCTGCCGTGTTTTTCGGATGATACGGGGCTTTTCGTGGACGCTCTCGGCGGGGCGCCCGGAGTGCTCTCGGCCCGCTATGCCGGTCCGGGGAAGAAGGCTGAGGACAATGTCCGCAAGCTCCTTTCCGAGTTAAAGGATGTGCCCGTAGAGAAGGACGGCCGCAGGCAGCGTACTGCAAGGTTCCGTTGTGTGGTGGCGTATGTGAGCGACAAAGGCCATGAGCTGTTCGAGGGCCGTGTAGAGGGCGAGATCGCCGGTGCTCCCTCCGGAAAGGACGGCTTCGGCTATGACCCTGTGTTTCTCCCTGAAAAGTACGGTCTCACGAAGACTTTCGCCGAACTTACCCATGAACAGAAAAATGCCATTTCCCACCGTGGCGAGGCCATGAGGCAGTTCGCGGAGTGGATGCGGAGGGAGCATCTGACCGGCGGCGGGCGATGATGATTGTCCTTCATACTCTCAAGTACGGAGACACTTCCCTGATAGTCCACGGTTATACTCAGGAGGAGGGCCGTGTCAGTTTTATTCTGCGCGGAGCATTCCGTCAGGCCAATGGGAAGAAAGGCTCCTCAAAGCACGGGACGGTACTGCTGCATCCGCTGAGTATCGTCAACTATGTGGCATCGAAAAGTCCGAAGGGCAGTATGCCGTATCTGAAGGAGTTCTCTCCCAAATACCGCCTGCATTCGATAAGGGAGGATTTCAGCAAGATATCCATAGCGATGTTCATCAGCGAGCTGCTCTACCGTACTCTGCTGCACTCCGAACGGGACGAGGAACTGTATGCCTTTCTGGAAGATGCTGTCCTGAAACTGGAGGCCGTCGAGGGCAGTCCGGCCAATTTCCACCTTTGGTTCCTGGACCGGTACGCCGCATTTCTCGGATTTCCCTTCGAGAGGGGATTTAATCTGGATTTCAATCCGTTTACCCCGGAGCAGACCGACAGGCTCCGTTCCATTCACGAAGCGTCCTTCGAGGATGCGCTGTCCCTGCCGATGACCGGAGCGGAGCGGAAGGAACTGATCGAGGCCGTCATCCGCTGGCTGGAGTATCACACCGGCTCGCGCATCGAGCTCCGCTCCATATCCGTACTGCACCAGCTGTCGAAAATCCGTTGACTTTTCAGGAATTCTCGTTAACTTCGCCTGAGTTTTATTTAAAAATACGGCAAGTCATGTCAGTAATCAATAGGACGGTGATGGCGGCGTTGAGTCCGCTGCTGAGAAGTTTCGATCAGGGTTGCGAACATCCTGGAGCGGTTCAGGAAGGTGTGTTCCGGTCTCTGCTCAAGGCCGGTAGGGATACTGCTTTCGGTAATGAGCACGGATTCGGGGAGATAAGGGACTACAGGGAGTTTGTGCGCAGGGTGCCGGTGAGGGAGTACAATCAGTTCGCACCGTATATCGAGCGTCTGCGCCGGGGTGAGAACTACGTCCTGTGGAACCAGAAAGTCAGGTGGTTCGCCAAGTCCAGCGGTACGAGCTCGGACAAGAGCAAGTACATCCCGGTGACTCCGGCCAATCTTTCCGGATGCCATTACCGCGGATTCAAGACGATGCTGGCGACATATATCCGGCGGAATCCCGATTCACGGCTGTTTAACGGAAAGGCACTTACCCTAGGAGGCAGCGTCAAGGTGGACGAGCTTTCAGGAAAGGGAGCCAGGAACGGAGACCTTTCGGCCATACTGCTGAGCAACAGCCCGTCCGTGGCCGAGATCGTCCGCACCCCGTCGCGGGATATCGCCATGCTGCCGGATTTCAGGCAGAAGATAGAAGGTATATGTCGGGTATGCTCAAAGCAGAACGTCACGAATTTTTCAGGTGTTCCGTCCTGGAACCTTATCATGATAGAAAAATTGCTGGAATACAATAACGCAAAGTATCTGACCGATATATGGCCCAATCTGGAGCTTTTCATGCACGGAGGCATAAGTTTCGAGCCTTACCGGGAGCGGTACCGCCGGCTGATTCCCTCCGACCGGATGCATTATCTGGAGAACTACAATGCCTCGGAGGGATATTTCGCCCTGCAGGATGACCCTGCACAGAAGGGCATGGCCCTGACTCTGGACAATGGGGTATTCTTCGAGTTCATCCCGATGCGTTCTCTGGACAAAGTCCTGGCAGGAGAGTCGGACGAGGTGTATACGGTGGATGAGGTGCGTACCGGAGTGAGATATGCGATGGTGATAACCACCAACAGCGGACTGTGGCGGTATCTGATAGGGGACTGTGTGGAATTCACTTCGCTCTGTCCGCACAGAATCATCATAACCGGTCGTACACAGCTTTATATCAATGCGTTCGGAGAGGAACTGATGATACATAACGCCGAGGAGGCCCTTTCGGAGGCCTGCCGGGAGTGCGGGGTGGAGGTGACTGACTATACCGTGGCTCCGGTCTTTATGGATGAGAGCCATGTCAAGGGGGCGCATCAGTGGGTGGTGGAGTTCTCGGCCGGAAGCCAGGAAGCGGTGCGGGATCCCCGGAGACTGCAGCAGTTCCGGGATAAGCTGGATGCGGCCTTGTGCCGGCGCAATTCGGATTACGAGGCCAAGCGCAGCGGAGATGTGACGATGACGGAACTGGAACTGACCCCCGTGCCTCCCGGAACATTCTACCGCTGGATGGAGAGCCGGGGCAAGACCGGCGGACAGAACAAGGTGCCGCGTCTGAGCAATGACCGGAGGTTTGTGGAACAGATATTGAATACCGTAGACCGATAAGATAAATTACAGAAGGAAATGAATGCAATGGATACGCCGGTGCTGCTCCTGACGGGATATCTGGGCAGCGGAAAGACCACATTGGTGAACAGGATTCTCTCCAACGGGAAGGGAATAAGATTTGCGGTGATAGTCAATGACCTGGGAGAGGTCAATATAGATGCGGCCCTGATTCAGAAGGGCGGTGTGGTGGGCACGCAGGACGACAGTCTGGTGGCGCTGCAGAACGGCTGTATATGCTGTACGCTCAAGACAGACTTGATGGAGCAGCTTTTCGAGCTTGTCAGATCGCAGAAGTTCGACTATATAGTGATAGAGGCCAGCGGGATATGCGAGCCTGAGCCGATAGCCAGGACGATATGCTCGATGCCGCGGGTGGATCCGAGACTGAGGCCCTACGGATATCCACGTCTGGACTGTATAGTAACTGTGGTGGACGCTCTCCGCATGAGGGATGAGTTTGCCTGTGGGGACAGTCTGACCGAAAAGGATCTCGGAGAGGAAGATATCGAGAATCTGCTGGTTCAGCAGATGGAATTCTGCAACATCGTCCTTATCAATAAAGTATCTGATGTCACTCCGGAGGAACTGGAACGTCTCCGCAGGATTGTCAGGGCGATACAGCCTTCGGCCAGGATCATGGAATGTGACTGGGCCGGGATAGATCTGGATTCAATTCTCAATACCCGGATGTTCAGCTACAATCAGGTGGCGGCATCGGCCGGCTGGATTCAGGGCATCGAGTCCACTCCGACTGAGGAAGAGGAGGCCGAGGCCCGTGGACATGAGGGTCATCATCATGACCACGATCATGATCACGGGGAAGGTGAGGCCGAGGAATACGGTGTGAGCACCTTTGTCTATTACCGTCGTCCAGCCTTTGATATCAACAGATTTGACAGTTTCGTCACACGGCACTGGCCGGAAGGGGTGATAAGGACCAAGGGTATCTGTTACTTCACTCAGGACCCGGATATGTCCTATATGTTTGAGCAGGCAGGCCGTCAGAAGCAGCTCAAGGAGGCCGGTCAGTGGTACGCCACGGCCCCTGAGGACGAGTTGGAGCAGCTCAAGGCCAGCGACCCCGGCTTCTCCCGTGACTGGGATGAATATTATGGCGACCGGATGCAGAAGATAGTCTTCATCGGCCGCCATATGGACGTAGAGCAGATAAAGAAGGATCTCGATTTCTGTATCGCTCTGGATGCCGGATTCTAAACAGATTGCGTATATTTATCAGAATAATTGAATAGAAGATGAAAATAAGAAAAGTCTTGTTATGTGCTGTCATGGCAGCGGCTGGTGTGATTCCCGTATCCGCGCAGTCGGAGGAGTTCAATACCGGGAAATATCTGGAGATACAGTCCATGGTGCTGAGGACTTTGGAGTCCCAGTACGTGGATTCGGTGAAGCTGGACGAGCTTATCCACAATGGTATTGATGCGATGTTGTCCACTCTGGATCCCTATACTGTCTTTATCCCCGAGGAGAATGAGGAGGATCTGGACATACTTACCACCGCCAGTTACGGCGGAGTGGGAGCCTTGATACAAAAGACCCCTCAGGGGTATATTATCATCGCGGAGCCGTATGAGGGTTCGGCGGCTATAAAGGCAGGACTCAATCCGGGGGACACCATCGTCGCCATCGAAGGAGTGAGTACCAAGGACCTGCCTGTAGACCAGTGCAGCGGGAAGATGAGGGGGCGTCCGGGTACGGTGCTCAACATGACTGTGGTCAGGGGGCGCGGCGGGGACACCGTGGATGTGGCCCTGACCCGTGAGAGGATACATATTCCGGACGTGGTGTATTACGGATTCCTCAATGACTCGACCGGCTATATCCAGGTAGGCGGATTTACTAAGGACGGGTCCAAGGATGTCCGCAAGGCTCTTGAGGCCCTTAAGGCTGACGGCAGGATGAAGCGGCTGGTACTTGACCTTCGCGGCAACGGGGGCGGACTCATGGACGAGGCGGTAAACATTGTCTCCATGTTCGTTCCGAAAGGCTCGCTTGTGGTCTCGGCCAGGGGCAAGCATCCCGAGACTCATTTTGAGTACAGGACCGAGACAGCCCCGGTGGACACCCTGATACCTTTGATGGTGATGGTCAATTCAGGTTCGGCGTCGTCCTCCGAGATAGTCGCCGGTGCCCTGCAGGACATGGACAGGGCTGCTGTCGCCGGTATCCGTACTTACGGAAAGGGACTGGTGCAGACAATCAGGCCTGTGGGATACAATACCTCTCTAAAGGTGACAACTGCAAAGTATTATACGCCCAGCGGCCGCTGCGTTCAGGCCATAGACTACAGCCACCGCAATGAGGACGGCAGCGTGGGTACCGTCCCCGACTCCCTTAAAAAGGAGTTCAGGACGAAGGGCGGGCGTCCGGTCTATGACGGAGGCGGTATCACTCCCGATATCATAGTAGAGCCGGATACGTACAGCCGTCCTGTCCTCTCTATGATTTACAGCAATGTTCTCAGTGATTACGCAATCAGATATTTCAACGCTCATGACAGCATTGCTCCGGCCGGAGAGTTCCGCCTGACGGACAGTGAGTATGAGGACTTTGTCAGGTTTGCCTCGCAGAAGGACTTCGATGCCAGGACGGAGGCGCAGATAGAGATGGAGAGCGTACTGGAGGCGGCTGAGCGCGAGGGCCTGGGAGAAAACCTCGAGGGTCTGGATGAGGAGATGGAGGAACTGCTGGACCGCATGTCCCTTACCAAGGAAGAATTCCTGCTGGCTAACAAATCCCGCATCAAGCCGCTGCTGGAGGATGAGATAGCCTTGAAGTTCTACCTGCGTCGCGGCGGGGTCGAGTCTGCCCTCCGTCAGGACATCCAGCTGGCCAAGGCCCTGGAACTCTGGGACGGCACCGTCCCTTTCCCGGTATCTCAGGAAGCCGGTGAGGAGAAGGCCGAGTAGTCTGCACATCTTACCCATGAAGCAGTTTTGTTGAGTATAATGGGTTGATAATAAGAGAGTTGCTTAATAAACGGATGCTGTATGCCCTGTTTTTTCAGGCCATGCAGCATCTGCTTTTTAGATAAAGTGGTGATTGTTAGTGGATTGTGGCTGGCACGGATGCTTCATGGGGCGATTGTCATGTGGCATGGCGCTTCTCCGCATTAATGTATGCGGGAGAAGACGTGGCGGCGGGCGGTGAGGGTCATGTAGATGTCGCGGGCGATGAGGTGGGCGAAGTAGGCCATGTAGAGGGCCTGGATGCCCATGACGCCCCTGAATGCGAAATAGCAGACGTAGAAGGAGGCGCAGGCCCAGATCATGCCGTTGCGGATAGCTCTGGCCGCTGTTGCTCCGATGAAGATACCGTCCCACATGAAGGCCAGGCAGCTGAACGCCGGCATGATTACCAGCCATATCATGTAAGGTCTTGATGCATCGATGACATCGGTCTCCGTGGTCATCATACTGACCATCCACTGTCCGCCGATGCCGTAGGCCACGGTCGAGATAACTGCCAGTCCTGCAGTCCAGATGAATAGCAGGCGGACTGCCTTGTGCAGTGACGGCTTGTCCTGGGCTCCGATGTAGCGTCCCGTAAGTGCCTCGCCGGCGTATGCGAATCCGTCCAGGATGTAGGAGTACAGCATCAGCAGCTTCATGATGATGGTGCTTACGGCCAGCTGTACGTCGCCGTAGTGGGCAGCCAGAGATGTGAATCCGCAGTATATCAGCATGAAGCAGAGCGAGCGTAGGAAGAGGTTGGCATTGAGCACATAGAACGACTTCATGTACTTGAACCGCACGTCCCGCCTTATGTTGACGTATCCGAACAGCTTGCGGTAGTGTACTGCCATCAGTACCGAGGCCAGGATAAGGCCGGTGTACTGGGCGATGACCGTGCCGAGCGCGACTCCTGCGAAGCCGAGCGGAGTGTGCAGTCCCAGCCAGATACTGGCCGACAGGTTGACTATATTGACCGTCATGTCCACTATCATCGGAAAGACGGTATTCTGCATACCGATGAACCAGCCCTTGAAGACCATCAGCGAGAGGGTGGCCGGAGCGTCCCATATCCTGATGAAGAAATACTTGCGGGCCAGTTCCTGCACTTCTCCGGAGCAGTCTATGAACAGAAACGCCGTCTCGACGAACAGCCACTGAATGGCTATCAGGAAAGTAGCCGAGAGCAGGGCTGTCGATTCTCCCTGGACGAAATACTTTATGGCTCCGGCCATGTCCTTGCGGCCGTAGGCCTGGGCAGTCAGACCGCCGGTGCCGACCCGCAGAAAGCCGAAGTTCCAGTACAGCAGGTCGAAGAGCATCGAGCCTACTGCTATGGCTCCGATAGCCGCCACATTGCCCAGGCGGCCGGATACGGCGATATCCACCATGCCCACCAAAGGGACGGTGATGTTGGCCAGGATGCTTGGGACAGCGAGCTTGAGTATCCGTCTGTTCATGCTTTTACCTGTATTTGCCCTCCTCGTCCAGCATTCCGAGATAGGATGTATAGCGTTCCGGGGATATTGTGCCTTCTTCCACTGCCTCCAGTACCGCGCAGCCCGGCTCGTGAGTATGGGTACACGGCTTGTAGCGGCAGTTATCGGCTACCCGCAGCATCTCGGGAAAGTAGGTGGAGATCTCCTCCGGCTCGATGTCCACGAGGCCGAAGCCCCTGATGCCCGGGGTGTCGATGATGAAGCCGCCTCCGTGAACGGGATATATCTCGTAGAAAGTGGTGGTGTGCTTCCCCTGCCGGTATTTGTCCGATATCTCCGATGTCTTGGGGTCGAGAGCGGGATCTATGGCCTTGATAAGCGAGGACTTGCCGACACCAGATACTCCTGAGAACATGGAGACGCCGCCCTCATTGCATTTTTTACGAAGTTCGTCAATGCCCTCGCCGGTAAGCACTGAGATGTCCATTATGGGATAGCCGGCATCGCCGTAGATGCTGTGGAACAGCCCGCTTCTGGCAGTCAGTTCCTCATTGTCCCTGTAGAGGTCGCATTTGTTGAGGATGATTGTCACCGGTACTTTATATGCCTCGCAGGTGACCAGGAAGCGGTCGATGAAGGGCCACTTGGTCTCGGGACAGTCGAGCGTGACTATCAGATAGGCAGTATCGATGTTGGATGCGAGTATGTGGCACTGCCTGGATAGATTTGTGGACTTGCGGATGATGTAGTTCTTTCTGGGCAGCACCTTGGTGATGGTGGCCTCGTCCGTCGGTCTGCCGTCGCTGCCCACCGGTACGGAATACTCCACGCGGTCGCCTACGGCCACGGGGTTGGTGGCCGTCGAGCCGCTCAGCCGCAGCTTGCCTCTTACGACGGCGTTGAAGGGTTTCCACAGCGGCAGTTCGGACAGTAGATAGTGGCTGCCCGTGTTCTTGACCACGGTCGCGGTCCCGGTATGTACTTTGTTCTCGCCCATGAACTTTGTTTCGCGCCGCGAAGATACAAAATTTGGAGACTTTGCGTATCTTTGCCCCGCAACGCAATGCAAAGTAATATCAAGATGTATACATTGGCAGAGATAGACAAGATAGTCTCCAACGGGATATGCGCCCTTGATCTGAAAGGGGAGCCTGAGGAACTTTACAGACCTATAGAATACACTATGTCCATCGGGGGCAAGCGGATCCGTCCGCGTCTGGCCCTGCTTGCCTGCTCGCTGTTCTCGGACGAGATAGATGCCCCGCAGGTGTATCCCGCTCTCGGTCTGGAGATATTCCATTCATTTACTCTGATACACGACGATATCATGGACAGGGCGGATCTCAGGCGAGGGCAGCTCACCGTCTATAAAAAGTGGAACGAGAATATCGCCATACTTTCCGGAGACGTGATGTCTATCCAGGCCTATGAGTATGTAAGCAAGGCACCTTCGGACAAGCTGCGGGCCGTGCTGGAGATCTTCAGTGATACAGCCAGAAAGGTCTGCGAGGGGCAGCAGTACGATATGAATTACGAGACGATGCCGGTGGTGACGATGGATGACTACATCATGATGATAGGTCTGAAGACCTCGGCCCTGATAGCCGGTGCGGCCAGGATGGGCGCGGTGCTCGGCGGAGCTGACGCGAAGTCGGCCGAGGCTCTGTATCAGTACGGCTATGACCTGGGTCTGGCGTTTCAGATAACGGATGACTATCTGGATACCTTCGGAGACCCGGCCGTGTTCGGCAAGAATATCGGAGGCGATATCATGAACAATAAGAAGACGTGGCTCTACATCGAGGCGGCCCGTCTGGCTGTAGGAGAGCAGAAGGCACGTTTTGAGCAGATATTCCGGATGGGTGAGGACCGTGCGGCGGAGAAGATCGCTGCGGCTCAGCAGCTGTTTACGGAGCTTGGAGTCAAGGACAATGCCGAGAAGGCCATAGAGCACTATTTCCATAGGGCAATGGAGACTGTCGAGGGACTATCCCTCGGAACGCAGAAGCTCTCCCTGCTCGAGGAGTTCGCAACCCAGATAACCTACCGCCGCAAATGAGCAGGGGACACAGACTTGAGATAATGGCCCCGGCCGGATGCTTCGAGGCCCTTACAGCTGCCGTGCAGGCCGGGGCTGATTCGGTGTATTTCGGGGTCGAGGACCTGAATATGCGCTCGCACAGCGCGAACAATTTTACTCTCTCCGACCTTCCGGAGATAGTCCGCTACTGTTCGGAGAATGACGTAAAGACCTATCTGGCTCTCAATATCATCCTGTATGACGAGGATGTCCCCAAGGCATACAGCACTCTTGATGCAGCGAAGGAGGCGGGAGTTACGGCCGTCATAGCTTCGGATATCACGACTATAGAGTACGCCCGCCGTATCGGTATGGAAGTGCATATCTCCACCCAGCTCAATATTTCCAATACGGAGGCAGTCCGCTTCTACTCCCGGTATGCCGATGTGATGGTCCTGGCCCGGGAACTCAATCTGGATCAGGTCAAGGCCATCACCGACCGCATAGCCTCCGAGCATATTATGGGGCCTTCGGGCCGTCCGGTGCAGATAGAGATGTTCTGCCACGGTGCTCTCTGCATGGCGGTTTCGGGTAAGTGTTACTTGAGTCTGCACGAGAACAATCATTCTGCCAACCGGGGCTCGTGCCTGCAGCTCTGCCGTCGCGGCTATCGCGTCACGGATCTCGAGACAGGTTACGAACTGGAGATTGACAATAAATACATCATGTCTCCCAAAGACTTGTGTACCATAGAGTTCCTGGATAAAATGGCGGCAGCCGGCGTCTCGGTCTTCAAGATAGAGGGCCGTGCCCGTCCGGCGGAATACGTGCAGAAGGTGGTCAGTGCCTACCGTGCCGCCGCCGATGCCGTGGAGGCCGGCACTTTCACGCAGGAGTTCGGAGCTTCGTTCCGGGACCAGCTCTCGCAGGTGTTCAACCGCGGCTTCTGGGACGGTTACTACCAGGGTGCCCGCTTGGGCGAGTGGAGCAGCGTCTACGGCAGCAGCGCGACCATGAAGAAGACCTACGCCGGTAAGGTCAACAATTATTTCTCCAACCTCGGAGTGGCCGAGATTCTCGTCGAGGCGGCCCCGCTGAAAGTCGGCCAGCACATTCTCATCATCGGCCCTACCACAGGTGTCGTGGAGATGGACATCCCGGAGATCCGCGTAGACCTCATACCAGCTCAGAGTGCGGCCCAGGGTGTCGCCTGCTCCATCCTAGTCCCTGCCCGTGTCCGCCGTGCCGACAAAGTCTACATCTTCGAGCACAAATAATGCGTTTACCGAATATCGGCAGATAAGAAGTAATCGACAGCTGCCAAAAGATCGTTGAGATTATTTTTGACGATGTCGAAAACGATATCTCCGTCTATATCAAAGTATCCGTGTGCTATGTGATTCCGTATGCCTATTACATCAATCCATGGAATTTCCGGACGTTCGCACAGCTACTTGGACTGTGTGAGTTTGTCAACCTGCTTGATGCCTTCGCCGATAGCTTCGATGAGCATGCAGCTGGCTGCGAGATTTTTCATTCCATCCGGTGATGAATAGTAATCTTCAGGAGAACAGACATCCTTGTTCCATTCAATTAATTGAAGGATTGCGTCTTTGATTTGCAGAAAGAGACTGCGTACGCGGTTATTTGAATATGAAGATTCCGTCATGTTCGATCTCTTTAAGTAAGAAAGGGTTTATATGCCTGTGTATCCGGACTATGTCCACGGAACATTGAAGGAGATTCTCCAAAAACCTCTTTAATGCCGCTACCAGATAAGCTTTGGGAGCCATATCTACGCATACATCGATGTCGCTGTCCTCACCGTGCTCGTCACGGGATACGGAGCCGAAGATCCTCATGGATTTTACTCCATAGTCAGATCTCAACTCATCGGTGTGGGAGGATAAAAGTGATATATATTCTTCTTTTGTTTTCATTCTTAAATAGATTCACTTACAAAGTTAAACTTTTCAATAGAAAATGCTATGAAAAACTACGCTTTTCAATAGGCGAGCGGAGGAAATAGTGTTATCTTTGTGGGGAAGAAATCAAGGATAATATATGTCATTTGCCCACCTGCATGTCCATACCCAGTATTCGATTCTGGACGGTCAGTCCAAGATAGGGGATCTGATCGATACTGCCGTGGCCAACGGTCAGCCGGCCCTAGCGATTACCGATCACGGCAATATGTTCGGTGTAAAGGAGTTCCTGGATACGGTGGCTAAGAAAGAGGCTCCGTTGAAGCCTATCGTGGGTTGCGAGATGTACGTGGCGGGGAACAGCCGTTTTGACCGCAAGGGCCGCGAGGACCAGAGTTCCTACCATCTGATCATGCTGGCCAAGAACATGGATGGCTACCACAACCTCATTAAGCTCTCGTCGAAGGCTTACATTGAGGGCTTCTACTACAAGCCGCGCATTGACCACGAGCTTATAGAGCAGTACCACGAGGGTATAGTCTGCTGCTCGGCCTGTCTGGGCGGAGAGGTGCCTCAGGCCATCATGGAGGGAAAGCCGGAGGAGGCGGAGCGCATAGCGGCGTGGTACAAGTCCATCTTCGGTGACGACTATTATCTGGAGGTGCAGCGGCACGAGACCGACGTACCCGGGGCGGAGAAGAGCACCTTCGAACATCAGCAGCAGGTCAACGAGGTGATATTCAAGATAGCGGAGAAGCTGGGCATCAAGGTGGTGGCCACCAATGACGTGCATTTCGTGCGCAAGGAGGACGGCCCGGCACACGACCGTCTGATCTGTATCAGCACCAACTCCGACTTTGACGACCCCAAGCGTCTGCGCTACACCCAGCAGGAATACCTCAAGTCCACCGAGGAGATGTCGGCCATCTTCGCCGACCATCCCGAGGTGATATCCAATACCCTGGAGATCGTGGACAAATGCGAGGTGCTGAACCTCAACCACGACCCGATTCTCCCGATATTTCCTCTGCCGGAGGGATTTACCGATTCCAACGACTACCTGCACTTCCTTACCTACGAGGGAGCGCACCGCCGCTACGGGGAGGACATACCCGAGGCCACGAGGGAGAGGATTGACTTCGAGCTGGCGACTATCAAGAAGATGGGATTTCCCGATTATTTTCTTATAGTCCAGGATTTTATCAAGGCTGCCCGCAATATGGGCGTGTGGGTGGGGCCCGGACGAGGCTCCGCTGCCGGCTCGGTGGTGGCCTACTGCCTTACGATTACCAATATTGACCCGATAAAGTACGACCTGCTGTTCGAGCGTTTCCTGAACCCCGACCGTATCTCCATGCCCGATATCGACATCGACTTTGACGACGAGGGCCGCTACCGGGTGTTCAAGTACGTGGAGGACAAGTACGGCAAGGACCACGTCTCGCACGTGATTACCTTCGGTACGATGGCCACCAAGAGCGTCATCCGCGACGTGGGCCGTATCCAAAAGTTGAGTCTGGACACCACGGACAGGCTGGCCAAGCTGGTGCCCAGAAAGGTTACTGTTCAGAAAGATAAGGAGATAGATGATCCTGATCATCCCGGACAGAAGAAGAAAGTGACGGAGTCCAAGGATGTGGACCCTACTATAAAGCTCTGCCTGGAGAAGGTGCCCGAGTTCAAGGAAGCCTTCAACAGTGGCGACCAGCTGGTCCACGACACCCTCCTGTACGCCGAGCGGCTGGAGGGTACGGTCCGCAACACCGGCGTACATGCCTGCGCCACCATCATCGGCCGCGACGACCTTACGAACTTCATCCCCCTGAGCACGGCCAAGGACAAGGAGACCGGCAAGGACATCCTGGTCTCGCAGTTCGAGGGCAGCCTCATCGAGTCGGCCGGTATGCTGAAGATGGACTTCCTCGGGCTGAAGACCCTGACTATACTGAAAGACACGGTGGAGAACATCCGGCAGTCGCGGGGCGAGGAACTGGACATCAACTCCATCCCTATTGATGACAAGGAAACATATGAGCTTTTTTCCCGGGGCGACACTGTGGGTGTGTTCCAGTTTGAGTCCGACGGTATGCAGAAGTGGCTCATGGAGCTTCAGCCCTCCAGGTTCGAGGATCTTATCGCGATGAACGCTCTCTACCGTCCGGGTCCTATGGACTATATCCCCGACTTCGTGGCCCGCAAGCACGGCCGGAGCAAGATCGAGTACGACCTGCCGGATATGGAGGAGTACCTGCACGACACTTACGGAGTGACCGTCTACCAGGAGCAGGTCATGCTGCTGTCCCAGAAGCTGGCCGGCTTCACCAAGGGAAAGGCCGACAAGCTGCGTAAGGCGATGGGAAAGAAGCAGATCAAGGTTATGGCCGAGCTAAAGGACGAGTTTTTCGCCGGAGGTCTGGAGCACGGACATCCCGAAGCCATACTCAATAAGATATGGAACGACTGGGAGGCATTTGCGTCCTACGCCTTCAACAAGTCCCATGCCACCTGCTACGCATGGGTAGGCTACCAGACCGGTTACCTGAAAGCTCACTATAGGGCTGAGTACATGGCCGCCGTCCTGAGCAACAACCTCAACAATATCGACGAGATCACCAAGTTCATGGATGACTGCCGGCGCAACGGCATGAAGATTCTCGGGCCGGATGTCAACGAGAGTTACACCAAGTTCACCGTTAACAAGGACGGCAACATCCGTTTCGGCATGGCAGGCATCAAGGGTATCGGCATCGGAGCGGTGAACAGCATCATAGAGGTGCGCAAGGCCGGCGGCCCGTTCAAGGACATCTTCAATTTCATGGAGAGGATTCCGTATACTTCGGTCAATAAGAAGGGAGTGGAGGCTCTGGCGTACAGCGGTGCTTTCGATTCGTTCCCGGAGATCAACCGGGGCTCGTTTGCCATGGATGCCGGCAAGGGGGAGACCTGTCTGGATCTGCTGCTGCGTTACGGTTCTCTGTATCAGAAGACAGCCGAGTCCATGAAAAACAGTCTCTTCGGAGGTGCGGACGAGGTGGAGACGGTACGGCCTCAGCTGCCCGTACTGCACGAACTGGACCAGATAGAGATGCTTAAGAAGGAGAAGGAGCTGGTGGGTATGTACATCTCGGCGCACCCGCTGGACAGGTTCCGTTTCGAGGTGGAGAATTTCACAACCATGAGTATTCCGGAGTGGAGTGCCTATGTGGACGAGGTGTCGTCCGGCAAGGAGCGCGAGGCTTTCGAGAAGGACCAGTATATAGCCGGTCTGGTGAGTGGTGTGGACATAAGGCCCAAATCCAATGGCGTGGGGACTATCTGCAAGGTGACTGTAGAGGATTTTAAGGGATCTGTGACATTTACGCTCTTTGACAAGGACTATGAGGCGTTCAGCGGATTCCTCAGGGTTCATGAGTTCCTGCTGCTCCGGGTCTATGTGGCCCCGCGCTTCAACAAGGTCGAGGACAAGAACGCCAGGGGAGGCAAGCGGTTTGAGATTTCGGGCGGTTTCCCGAAGATCAGGGCTATATCCCTGCTGGCCAATGTCAGGGAGTCCATGATAAAGGAGATGGTGATAGACGTGCCGCTGGAAGCTGTCGACGGCGAGTTCATCAAGTCTTTGAAGAAGGCCGTGCGCCACAACAAGGGCAAGTCCATGCTGACGCTCAATGTGTACGATGTCGAGGACAAGATCAACGCCGAGTTCTTCTCCCGCAAGTACAGCGTGACGGCGGCGGACGATTTCCTGTCTTTCCTCAGACTCAACGGACTGCATTATAGAATAAACAAATCATAAAAACATCAACACTCTGAAAAACTGTCGGTATGGCGAAAGATCTCAAATATCTCGAGCTTTTATCCAAAAGCTTTCCAACAGTGCAGGATGCCAGCACTGAAATAATCAATCTGGAGGCGATTCTCAATCTCCCGAAAGGCACCGAGCATTTCGTGACGGACCTGCACGGGGAGTACGATGCGTTTCAGCACGTGCTCCGCAACGCTTCAGGTGTCATAAGACGCAAGGTGGACGAACTCTTCGGTTTCCAGCTCAAGGAGAACGAGAAGAAAGAGCTGTGTACGCTCATCTATTATCCCGAGCAGAAGCTCAAACTGGTCAAGGCCAAGGAGAAGAACATGTCGGACTGGTACAAGATCAACCTGGTCAATATGGTCAGGGTGCTGGAAGTGGCGGCTTCCAAGTACACCCGTTCCAAGGTCCGCAAGGCTCTGCCGCCCGAGTATTCCTACATCATAGAGGAGCTCATACATGAGTCACTCAACGACAACAACAAGCATGAGTATATCTACTCGATACTCAACACCATAATAGAGACCGGCTCGGCGGACAGCTTCATCTGCGCCATCGCGTATGTGATACAGCGTCTGACCATCGACACTCTGCACGTGCTCGGTGACATCTACGACCGCGGTCCCGGGGCGCACAAGATCATGGATATGCTCTGCAGTTACCACAATGTGGATTTCCAGTGGGGCAATCACGACATCATCTGGATGGGTGCCGCCGCCGGAAGCGCCGCATGTATGGCCAACGTGGTGCGCATATGCCTCAGATACGCCAATCTGGAGACTCTTGAGGACGGCTACGGAGTCAATCTGCTGCCGCTGGCCACATTTGCCATGGACGCCTATGCCGACGATCCCTGTGCCTGCTTCAAGCCCAAGGTGGATGCCGGCTCAAAGTATGATGACAAGACGCTGACTCTCATATCCAGGATGCACAAGGCGATGACCGTCATACAGTTCAAGCTGGAAGGAGATGTGATACACCGCCGCAGGGAGTTCGGTATGTCTGACCGCAACCTGCTGGACAAGATAGACTTCGAGCACGGTACAGTCCGGGTTGGGGACAAGGACTATGCCATGAAGGATATGAATTTCCCCACCATAGACCGGGAGCATCCGTACAGACTGACAGCCGAGGAGAAGAGCGTGGTGACCAAGCTGCTGGGCAACTTTACCAACAATGCCCAGCTGGACAAGCATATCCGCTGTCTCTACTCTAAGGGCTCGCTGTATCTGGTGCGGAACTCCAACCTGCTGTTCCACGCCTCCATGCCCCTGAACGCGGACGGCTCGTTCAAGGAACTTGTGATACTGGGCAAGCCGTATAAGGGGAAGGCCCTGTTCGATATGGTGGACAAGGTGGCCCGGGCTGCTTATTATGAGGAGAAGGACATGAAGCTCAAGGCCTATGCCCAGGATTTCATGTGGTATCTGTGGTGCGGCCCCTACGCTCCTCCGTTTGACAAGGACAAGATGGCCACTTTCGAGAGGTATTTCATAGCCGAGAAGGAGACTCACAAGGAGACGCTGGGCTACTACTCGCAGTACAAGGACCGTAAGGACATCTGTGAGATGATTCTCGACGAGTTCGGCCTGCACGGAGAGCATACCCACATCATCAACGGCCATGTGCCGGTCAAGACCAAGAAAGGCGAGTCTCCCATCAAGGCTGGAGGCCGTCTGCTGGTAATCGACGGAGGATATTCCAAGCCGTATCAGTCCGAGACCGGTATCGCAGGCTATACGCTGATCTACAACTCATACGGTCTGATGCTGGCCCAGCACGAGCCGTTCAAGTCCATAGACAGAGCCGTGCGGGACGGGGTGGACATCAAGTCCCTGACCCGCGTCGTGGAGTCCGTGGACAAGCGCACCCTGGTGGGCGATACCGATGTGGGAAAAGAGCTGAAAGAGCAGATAAAGGACCTCAAGCGTCTGCTGGCGGCCTATCGTGCGGGACTTATTTTTGAAAAAAATATTCCGTCCTCTCGTAAATAAGTGCTACATTTGCGCGCTTATTTGCGTATGATAT
Organism: uncultured Bacteroidales bacterium; assembly: GCA_944326225.1. GTDB lineage: Bacteria > Bacteroidota > Bacteroidia > Bacteroidales > UBA932 > Coprenecus. Next base: position 27,404 of record CALVDI010000027.1, read on the forward strand.
GGAATGGTTGAACCAACTTTTATTCTCAGACAGCGTAGCGCACGCGATTCTGATCATAGCCATTGTAATCGCGCTTGGGATAATGCTCGGCAAGATAAAGGTCTTCGGCGTATCCCTGGGAGTGACATGGATACTCTTCGTGGGTATTCTCCTGTCGCATTTCGGCTTTACAATCAACGAATCAGTCCGGAGTTTCGTCAGTGACTTCGGACTCATACTTTTTGTCTTCTCTCTCGGTCTGCAGGTCGGTCCCGGTTTCTTCGCCTCGTTCAAGAAAGGCGGAATGCGGATGAACATGCTCGCGGTCATGATTGTCGTTCTGGGAGTCGTGATAACGGTGGCCATACACCTGATAACCGATACTCCTATGCCTACGATGGTGGGAGTCATGTCCGGAGCGGTGACCAATACGCCCGGTCTCGGTGCGGCTCAGCAGACTGTCGCTGAGATTACGGGAGCTGCGGACAATACTATCGCGACCGGTTATGCGGTGGCCTATCCTCTGGGAGTCGTGGGTGTCATACTCACGCTGCTCGGAGCCAGGGCGATATTCCGGGTCGATCTTAAAAAGGAGAAGGAGATAGTCGAGAAGCAGGAGGTTAGCAAGGACAGTGCCTGTAAGATAGCCGTCGAGGTGCGCAATGAGGCCATATTCGGCAGGACGATATCGGAAGTGGACCACCTCCTGAACCGTCATTTTGTGGTCTCGCGTCAGTATCATCCCGACGGACATATGGAGATTCCTACCTCGGACTCTGTGATCAAGCAAGGTGACAAGCTTCTGGTCATCACGTCGGCGGCCAATGCGGATGTGGTAATCGCCTTTATCGGCAAGAAGCTGGAGATGGACCAGAGCGCATGGGAGAAGCTGGACACAAATCTGGTATCCCGCCGTCTGGTGGTCACCAACAGCGAGATCAACGGCAAGAGCCTGGGCGAGCTTAATATAAGGGCCCAGTTCGGTCTGAACATCACCAGGGTCAACCGTGCCGGTATCGACCTTACTGCCGGCCCGGGACTGCATCTGCAGTTGGGTGACCGCATAATGGTAGTGGGAGCCCAGAGCGCCATAGACAAAGTGGCGAATCTTGTCGGCAATCAGGTCCGGAAACTGAGGGAACCCAAGCTGATCCCTATATTCATAGGTATATTCTTCGGTATCATAGTCGGCTCCATCCCCATTATGCTGCCCGGACTGTCCCAGCCGCTCAAGCTAGGACTTGCCGGAGGTTCTCTGGTAGTGGCGATACTCATAGCCCGTTTCGGCCCCAATTTCGGTATGGTCACGTACACTACGGCCAGCTCCAATATGATGCTCCGCGAGGTGGGTATAACGCTGTTCCTGGCGGCAGTCGGTCTGGGGGCAGGTCAGGGATTCGTGGAGGCGCTCGTCGGCGGCGGATATATGTGGATTCTCTACGGTTTCCTGATAACGGTGATTCCGCTGATTATAGTCTGCACCCTGGCAAGACTGGTCTTCAAACTGGACTATTATTCCATTTCCGGTCTGGTGTGCGGCTCGCATACCAATCCTACGGCCCTGGCTTTCATGAACAGTACGTTTGACGAGTCCAGGATAGCAGTGGCTTATGCGACGGTATATCCTCTGTCCATGTTCCTGAGGGTGATAGTGGCCCAGCTGATGGTTTTGTAAATGAAAAATATTTAAGATATGTCTCTGAAATGCGGAATAGTCGGACTTCCCAATGTGGGGAAATCCACCCTCTTCAACTGTATCAGTTCCGGAAAGGCCCAGGCGGCCAATTTCCCTTTCTGTACCATCGAACCCAATATCGGCTCGACTACCGTGCCGGATCCAAGGCTTCAGGTGCTGGAGTCGCTGGTACATCCCAAACGGGTCGTGCCTGCTACGGTGGAGATAGTGGATATCGCCGGTCTGGTCAAGGGCGCGAGCAAAGGCGAGGGGCTGGGCAATCAGTTTCTGGCCAATATCCGCGAGACCGATGCCATCCTGCATGTGCTCCGCTGCTTTGACGATCCCAACGTCACTCATGTGGACGGCAGCGTGGACCCGGTAAGGGACAAGGAGATAATCGACATGGAGCTTCAGATAAAGGATCTGGAGACAGTGGAAAACCGTCTGTCCAAACTCCAGAAGCAGGCTCAGACCGGAGGAGACAAGCACGCCAGGAAGGCCTGCGAGATACTTCTGCGCTACAAGGCTGCGCTGGAGGCCGGCAAGTCTGCCCGTACAGTGGTGCTGGACAATCCTGAGGACGAGAAGATCGCCCGGGAGTTCTTCCTGCTGACTGCAAAGCCCGTGCTCTATGTCTGCAATGTGGATGAGGCTTCGGCCGCAAACGGCAATGCCTATGTCGATAAAGTGAAGGAGGCTGTCAAGGACGAGGATGCCGGAGTCCTGGTCATTGCGGCCAAGATAGAGTCCGAGATAGCCGAGCTGGACAGCTATGAGGAGCGTCAGATGTTCCTTGAGGAGCTGGGGCTGGAACATTCCGGTATTGAGAGACTGATCCGCGCTGCCTATGACCTGCTCGGTCTGCGCACATATTTTACGGCAGGGGAGCCTGAGGTCCGCGCCTGGACCATACATAAAGGAGACAAGGCACCGCGTGCGGCGGGAGTCATACATACCGATTTTGAGAAAGGCTTTATCCGGGCCGAGGTCATCAAGTACGATGATTTCGTCAAGTACGGCTCCGAGGCGGAGTGCCGCGCAGCCGGCCGTCTGGCAGTTCAGGGCAAGGACTACACCGTGGAGGACGGCGACATCATGCACTTCCTTTTCAACGTCTAGGCCTGGAGTGCCTGTAGGCTCGAAAATGGCAATTTGTCAATTTGTCAAATTGCCATTTTTTATATTTGCATGCTTCGGAAATACATGATAATTTTGTCCTCGGACAAACCAAAATTAAAGCATATGAGAAAAGCATCATTTTTTCTTATTTCAGCCTTGGCAGCTGTCATGTCTGTTTCCTGTAATCCTGATGAAAAGAAGCCTCAGACAGGAGCAACAGAGTTCAAACCTTTAAGTGAAACTACTATCAATGTGGACAAATCAGGAGGTGAGGTCATCTTCAAGTACGAAGTGATCAATCCGACTGAAGCTGCTGTCGAAGCTACGTTGCAGGATGGAGTGGACTGGATTACCGACCTCAATGCTCATTCTGTTTACGGGGAGGTCTCTTTTCATGTTGCAGTCAACGAGCAGGAGTCGACCAGAGAGGCTGAGATCCACCTCGCATATGGAGACCTGTCCATAGACCTGACGGTCATTCAGGGAGAGGGAGAGTATATCGAGCCTTTCCAGATAAATATAAAGGAAGTCGACTATATGGCAGTGACATGGGATGTCATAGCCAAGGACCAGGAGATGCCGTACATCAATATGATAGTGGACAAGGCGACTTGGGACTCCTTCGATTCATTTGATGAGTATTTCAATTACAGCCTTCTTACCATAGAGGAGAGGGCGAACTCAGCCGG
>CALVDI010000028.1 GCA_944326225.1 uncultured Bacteroidales bacterium
TCATGATCCTTGCTCCATTTGTCAGGATCGTAACGCCACTCCTTCAGCATCCTGGCATCCTCTTCCTTCACATAGCCCGTATCCACGGCCACATCTATGAGGGTATCATAATTGGACAGAGTATGCAGTTCCACGTCCGCGTTCTCAAACGCACGGCGGGAACGGTCAAAGTTATAGGAGAAGATAGCTACCATGCCCGCCACGTGAGCTCCGCACCTGATCAGTGCGTCCACCGCCGCCAGACTGCTCTGACCGGTGGATATGAGGTCCTCAATGACCACCACACTCTCGCCTCCGTGAAGCACGCCCTCCACCTGATTGCCCATGCCGTGGTCCTTGGCCTTGGAACGGATGTACACAAACGGCTTGCCCATCATCTCCGCAACAATGGCACCGTAGGCAATAGCCCCTGTAGCCACACCTGCTATCACGTCGACCTTCTTGAAATCCGCATTGATTATCTCGATCATAGACTCGCAGATAGTCCTGCGGAACCCCGGATAGGACAAAGCCTTGCGGTTGTCACAATAAATAGGAGAATGAAGCCCTGATGCCCAGAGAAAAGGCTTTTCAGGACTGAGCTTGACTGCCTCGATATCCAGCAGTCCCTTTGCAATCTTATATTCCAGATTTTCCATACGCATATCCTTCAAAAATCGTTCAAAGTTAGTACCCTTTATTCAGAAATCACAGAACGCAGAAAAATGTCACCAGAAAAGGGACGGAAAAATCCACTACGAACCCATGATATATGGACAGGACGGCATACCGTTCTCCACAAGTACTGGTTATTATCGGCAGGGTGACATCCGCAGTAGTGGCTCCTCCGGCAGCTATGGGAGCCAATGGACCGAACCATCGTGCCAGCAGTGGGGCTGCCAGAAGGGTAATGAACTCGCGGACAATATTGGCAACGAGCGCGACGGTGCCCAGTTCCGCCCCTTTATACTCCGTTATGATGATACTGGAAAGCGAATAGTAGGCAAATCCGGAGCCGACTGCCATAGTCTCCTGGACACTGCGGTGCGGGAGCAGCAGTCCCATCAGAGCGGAAGCGGCCAGAGTCCCGATGACAGTACACAACGGCAGCAAGGCAAGTCCCGGACTGAGTCTGCGGAAACTGCCTATGACATCCGGACTGTTGCCGATACTGAAACCCACAACGAATATCAGGGCATACAGGGCGTACACGGCTATACCGGTTTCGGTGACATCAAACGGAAGCAGTCCATACAGCCCGCACAGAATCCCGGCTGCGAAGAATGCCACGATCACGATACTGTCTGCCACAGCCCTCAACCCGCCGCCATTCTTTACGGCCCCATCCTTCCATGAACCGGACTCTTCCTGCGTGCATTTCCTGTCCGGAGCACCGCGTTTCCTTATCAACATCCACAACAGCCAGACCGCGGCACAGCTTCCCGCAGCGCATACCACGGCCACGCCCAAAGCCTCCAGCCCAAGTGACGGCAGACTCTGCATCACCATTCTGTTGCCTCCGGCCTCCAGACCGAGAAGAAAAAGCAGCAGCCATATAAGAAAGACAGACAGCCTGCCCGTCCATGCGAACCTTCTGCACCTGAGACACCATCCGGCAATCAAACCACCTGCCAGAAATCCGAAAACCGCAAACATCCTCTTAAAATTTTGCCGCGCAAATATAACAATCCGTTTCGCTTTTTCCGTAAAAATATCCCGCGGATGCTTCCCCTGCAGTTCTTCGGAGGCGTTCTTCTATCAAGACGACATCATGGAGCACAACAGGAATGCGGACAAAGCATCCCACGACTCTATAACTACACCTGCATCGTGGAAACAGGATACTTCATGAGTCAGTTCTTTTGATGACAAAAATAGTAGAAATCGCCGGATTTCTCTATTTTTGTACTCGGTTTACAAAACTTCATATTATGAGTGATGATATCCGCTGGGAACAGAGATTCAATAATTACCGCAAGGCTTTGGGACGACTGTCCCAAGCTGTGGACATCGTCCAAAGGCAAATGGAATGGGACGAGGATGTGGACGACCTTATCAAGGAAGGACTCATCCAACGGTTTGAATACACACATGAACTGGCCTGGAAAGTCATGAAAGACTATGCTGAATATCAGGGATATTCCGATATAAAAGGTTCCCGTGACGCTTTCAGGCGCGCGCTGGAGATAGGGCTGATCTCGGATTCCCGCTGGATGGAGTCAATAATTGACCGCAATCAGACATCACATCTGTACGATGATGACATATCCGGGAATATCTATCTGTCTATATTGAATGTTTACTTCCCGCTCTTTCAGGACTTTGAAAAGAGGATGTCGCTGCTGCTAAGCAAAGAGCACGATACTGAACCTACATTATTCTGATTACCATGCCGTTCGGACTCAAAGACATAGAGATTAACCGACTAAAGCAGCTCTTTGCGGCGGATGGACATATTGAGACCGTAATCCTTTATGGATCAAGAGCAAAGGGCACATATAAGCCGTTTTCCGATGTCGATATTACTCTGACTGGGGATGATCTCACTCATGAGAATCTTGTCCGACTGTCCTTGGCAATAGATGACCTGCTTCTTCCGTACCAGTTCGACATCTCGATACTGAACTCACTCAGGAACGAAGCACTTGTCTCGCAGATACTCTCCACCGGCATCACCATCTACCGGAAACACCAAAAGGATGATCAATAGTCACTGCTATTGTAACTGTTGGTACAGCAGCAGACCGTCACTAACAATTCAATGATAATCAATAATTTATAAAAATCGCCTGTTCTTATCGACGTATCTGAAGTCAACATGAGACACGGGTTGTACTCATAAAGCATTGTAAATCACAATATTGCATTTCACAGGTGTTACTCAGTTTACCGTTTCCGTTCCCCGAACACGCCATTCTGAGTGACGGACACTCGGCGCCGCCGCTTCCCGGACAGGAACTTTTTAACCCAAATCCATTGAGTGCATCTCATCAAAGAAGAAAAAAGATAGAATTTTTCACATAATCCGGAACTAAAAAAGACTTGCAGGAGATATATTGAAAAAGGGCTGGAATCCGACGATGGGACTCCAACCCTTTAATCCGGCTAATTCCTGCATTACTTCGAGGTGATGACAATCTGGTCTCCGGAAATATCCACCAGTACAGGCTTGTCCTTGGAGACAGAACCCTCGATGAGATCCTTGGCCAGCATATTGACCAGCTCGCGCTGAAGGATACGCTTGATGGGACGGGCACCGTAGGCCGGGTCATAACCCTTCTCGGACATATAGTCGATAAACTTCTGACTGAACTCTATCGATATGCCGTGCTCTTCCATCTTCTTCCTCAGAGCGTTCAGCTGGAGGTTCAGGATGCCGAGTATGTCCTTGCGGGTCAGAGGCTCGAACATGATGATCTCGTCGATACGGTTGATGAACTCCGGACGCATGGTCTTCTTGAGGATATCGATGACGGCCCGGCGGCATTCCTCCAGGACATCGGTCCTCGAAGCCTTGTCGTCGATGTGTTCGATTCGCTGCATGTACTCCTGTATCACCTCGGCTCCGACGTTGGAGGTCATGATCAGGATGGTGTTCTTGAAGTCCACCGTCCTGCCTTTGTTGTCGGTCAGACGGCCGTCGTCCAATACCTGAAGCAGTATGTTGAACACATCCGGATGGGCCTTCTCTATCTCGTCCAGCAGGATTACCGAGTAGGGCTTGCGCCTTACCGCCTCAGTGAGCTGACCGCCCTCGTCATATCCGACGTATCCCGGGGGCGCACCGACCAGACGGGAGACGCTGTGCCTTTCCTGGTACTCGCTCATATCGATACGGGTCATCATGTTCTCGTCATTGAACAGGGCCTCGGCAAGGGCCTTGGCCAGCTCTGTCTTACCTACACCGGTGGTACCGAGGAACATGAACGAGCCTATGGGCCTCTTCTCGTTCTGCAGTCCGGCACGGCTTCTGCGCACGGCATCGGCCACGGCACGCACGGCCTCATCCTGACCCACCACTCTCTTGTGCAGCATGTCCTCCATGTGCAGCAGCTTGGTCTTCTCGCTCTCAAGCATACGGGTCACCGGTATGCCGGTCCACTTCGACACTATCTCGGCTATATCCTCCGGCTCCACCGACTCGTTGATAAGCGGGTCCGGGTTGGCCGCCTTCTGTGCCGTGAGCTCGTCTATCTCCTTCTGAGCCGAGGCTATCTTGCCGTACCGCAACTCGGCCACACGGCCATAGTCACCGCTGCGCTCCGCCTCGTCGGCCTGGAACCTGTACTGCTCTATGTCCGCACGCTTCTGGGAAATACGGGAAAGCAGGTCCTTCTCCACCTTCCATTTGCGGTTAAGGTCTTCCAACTGAGCTTTGGACTCCTTGATGGAAGCCTGTATCTCGTCCAGCTTGGGCGAACGGCCCTCACGCTTGATGGCCTCCCTCTCGATTTCCAGCTGCCGTATCTTACGGTTCAGCTCGTCGATGGGGTCGGGCACCGAGTTCATCTCCAGACGGAGCTTCGACGCGGCCTCGTCTATGAGGTCGATGGCCTTGTCCGGAAGGAAACGGTTCGTGATATACCTGTGCGACAGCTCTACCGCCGCGATGATGGCGTCATCATCGATATGCACCTTGTGGTGATTCTCGTATTTCTCCTTCAGTCCCCTGAGAATCGAGATAGACTCGGCCGGGGTAGGCTCGTCCACCATGACCATCTGGAAACGCCGCTCCAGAGCCTTGTCCTCCTCGAAGTACTTGCGGTACTCCTCGATGGTGGTGGAACCGATGGCCCTCAGTTCTCCACGGGCCAGGGCCGGCTTCAGGATATTGGCGGCATCCATGGCGCCTGACGAACGTCCGGCACCGACCAGAGTGTGGATCTCGTCGATGAACAGGATGATCTCGCCCTGACTTTCTATGACGGCGTTGACCACTCCCTTCAGTCTCTCCTCAAACTCGCCCTGATATTTTGCACCGGCCACGAGGGCGCCCATGTCCAGTGAATAGATTTCCTTGGTCTTCAGGTTCTCCGGCACGTCCTGACTGACTATCCTCTCGGCAATGCCCTCCGAGATAGCCGTCTTGCCGACACCCGGCTCACCGACCAGAATAGGGTTGTTCTTCGTCCTACGGCTCAGAATCTGGAGCACCCTCCGGATCTCCTCATCCCTGCCGATGACGGGATCGAGCTTCCCTTCTCGGGCACGCTGGTTCAGATTGACCGCGTACCTTTCCAGGAATTCCTTGTTGTTATTGTTCTGCGGGTAATTCATATTATTCATAACTTTTCTCCTTTGTTCATATAATCACTCAAAAAGCCTGCCGTTAAGATTTTATGACATTATGACAGTTTTTTATTACATTTGTCCGTTTAAATCCATTTGAAACGCCCATAATGAGCGACACACACAGCACCCGACACACAGGCAACGGCCTGCGCCTTCCTCTGGTTGAGTCTTTCTACTCAATACAGGGCGAGGGATACAATACAGGCAGGGCAGCATGGTTCATCCGCCTGGGAGGCTGTGACGTATATTGCCCGTGGTGCGACTCCAAAAATACATGGAATCCGGACAGCCATCCGCTCACACCTGTGGAAGATATAATAGGTGAAATCATCTCGTCTCCGGCCGCCAATGTCATAATCACCGGCGGAGAACCGCTGATGCACAATCTGAATCCCCTATGCTCAGGATTGAAGGACAAAGGCTACAATATCTTTCTGGAGACCTCCGGCACTCATCCGCTCAGCGGATATTTCGACTGGATCTGCCTCTCCCCCAAGAAACACTGCCCCCCTAAGACCGAAGTGCTGAAGGCTGCGGACGAGATAAAGGCCGTAATCAGTTCAGAGGAGGACTTCGCCTGGGCCGAGAGCTGCCGGGTGCAGACCAAGAACGGCTGCCTGCCGTTCCTGCAGGCCGAATGGAGCCGCCGGGACACCGTGATGCCGCTGATAATAGAGTATGTGAAGCACCACCCAATCTGGAGGATATCGCTCCAGACCCACAAATACATGAATATACCTTAATTAATTCAATAATCATTATGTCTGTTAAACAAATCATCACAGTACTGTGCATCGGATGCATGATCACACCGGCACTCTCCGCCAAGAACAAGAAAAGCAAAGAAGCTGAGCCGGAAGGATACAAGTTCACAACCGTCATCGAGAATCCCATCACCTCGATCAAGGACCAGGCCAGCTCAGGCACCTGCTGGTGCTTCTCGGCCCTGTCATTCTTCGAGTCAGAGATCCTGAAGAACGGCTATACCGACTCTCTGGATCTCTCGGAGATGTTCATCGTACACAACTCCTATCAGGAAAAGGGCGAGAAGTTCGTAAGGCTCCACGGAGTCCTCAACTTCGGTCAGGGCAGCTCTTTCGGCAACGTGCTCTACGGTCTCAAGCACTACGGCATCGTGCCCGAGTGGGAGATGAAGGGCCTCAACTACGGCACTGACGAGCACCGCCACAACGAGCTTGACGGAGTGCTCAGGGCTTATCTCGATGTAATCGTAAAGAATCCCAACGGTACTCTCTCCACCGCCTGGAAAGACGGCTTCAAAGGTATCCTGGACGCATATTTAGGTGAGTGCCCCGAGACGTTCACAGTAAACGGCAAGGAGTACAATCCCCACACCTACATGGAATCCCTCGGCATAGACCTCGACGACTACGTTGACCTCACATCCTGGACACACAGGCCGTTCTACGAGAACATGGTCATCGAAGTGCCCGACAACTGGCTCTGGGAGTCATCCATGAACGTTCCTCTTGACGATCTGATCGCTATCATCGACAACGCTCTTGAGAACGGCTACACCGTAGCATGGGCCTCTGACGTAAGCGAGAGAGGCTTCACCCGCGACGGACTCGGCATCGTGCCCGACTACGACAAGATGGAGGTAGAGCTGAAGGAGACCGGCACCGACCAGGCCCGCTGGATCGGAAGTTCCAAGAACGACCTCTACAAGAAGGCTTTCGAGGCTCCCTGCCCCGAACTGGAGATTACCCAGGAGATGCGTCAGGAAGGCTACGACAACTATCAGACCACCGATGATCACGGTATGCAGATCTTCGGTATCGCCAAGGACCAGACCGGCAAGAAATACTACATGGTGAAGAACTCATGGGGCGATGCCGGAAAGTATGACGGCATCTGGTACGTATCCGAGGCTTTCGTAAGGTACAAGACCATGGACGTACTGGTCAACAAGAACGCCATCCCAGAGGAGATCAGAGCCAAGATGAACCTCTAAGCATCTGCTTTGAGCATGGGCTTCAGGAAACACATACCGAATACCGTCACCTGCCTCAACCTCATATCCGGGGCGGTGGCGGTTATCATGGCCTTTCAGGACAGACTGGACGCGGCCCTTGGATTTGTAATCCTGGCCGCCGTATTTGATTTTCTGGACGGTCTGACAGCCCGTGCCCTCAATGCTTACTCCGACATAGGAAAGGAGCTGGACTCCCTCTCGGACACCGTGAGTTTCGGACTGGCTCCTTCCCTTATACTTTACAACTATCTTAACGGCTTCACTGCCGGAATACATCCATATATCTGCTATTTTCCTCTTATACTCGCGGCATTCTCCGCCCTCAGGCTGGCCAAGTTCAATCTGGACACCCGCCAGAGCGAGAGCTTCCTCGGTCTGCCGGTACCGGCTTCCGGGCTCTGCGCCGCATCCCTGGCCGCCTTCGCCGCTCACTACGAGCAGACCGCCAATACTTTCCTGGCCAACAATTTCGCCATCCCGGCCATCACTCTCATACTGTCTTTCCTGATGATCAGCGAGATTCCCATGTTCTCCCTGAAATTCAAATCCCTGAAATGGAAGGCCAATGCACAGCGGTACACATTCCTGTGCATAACAATACCCGCCGCAGCCGTTCTTCTTGTCCTGAAGATTCACTGGACGGGCATCGTATTCTTCATCTTCGCGTTCTACATCATCTGGAACGCGGCAGCGGCATTATTCCGAAAACTGTCTGACAAGTAACTCTATCGTCCTGTCAGCACTGTCTCCCTTCGCTCCGAAATAGAACTTTATCTTCGGCTCCGTACCCGAGGGACGCACTGTCACCACTGAACCGTCCTCGGAGAAGAACCTGAGCACGTTGGACTTGGGCAGACCTGTCTTATCGGGCTCGGTATAGTCTATGACCTTCATGATAGGTGAGTCTCCCAGCCTGGTGGGGGGATTCTCACGGTAGTTCTTCATCATGGCCGCTATCTGCTGCGTACCGTCTATGCCTTTCTTGGTCAGCGACACCAGCTTCTCACGGTAGATACCGAACTCGGCGTATATCTTCTGAAGCAGGCCGTACAGTGTCAGGCCCTGATCCGCAGCCCAGGCGGCGCACTCGGCTACGAACGAGCAGGTAATCACGGCATCCTTGTCCCGGACGAACTCGCCCACATTGAAGCCGTAGCTTTCCTCGCCTCCGCAGATGAAAGTCCTGCGGCCCTCGTTCTCACGGACTATCTGGGCGATATACTTGAAGCCCGTAAGCACGTCGTACATCTGTACTCCAAACTTGTCGGCGATGGCTGTCAGCAACTCTGTGGTCACGATGGTCTTTACGCAATACGTATCCTTGTTAAGTTTTCCAAGTTCTTTCCAGCGGGTCAGTATATAATAGGTAAGCACCGCCGCAGTCTGATTGCCGGTCAGCAGCACCATCTTACCCTTGTCGTCACGGACGGCCACACCCACGCGGTCAGCGTCAGGGTCGGTAGCCAGCACTATGTCGGCACCCTTGGCCTCAGCCAGCTCTACGGCCATCTTCAGGGCCGAAGGCTCCTCGGGATTGGGCGAGACGACCGTCGGGAAATTGCCGTCGCTTACCATCTGGTCCGCTACAGGGGACACCTCGGTGAAGCCGACCTGAGCCAAAGCCCTCGGAACGAGACGCACGCCGGTACCGTGCAGAGGAGTATAGACGAGCTTGATACCCTTGTGACGTGCGATGGACTCTGGCGAGAGCATCAGCGACAGCACCGAATCCAGATACACCTTGTCGGTCTCCTCTCCCATCATCTGAATCCTTGAGGCACCCTCCTCCCCGAACCTGACCATAGAAGGATCCGCTATCTTATTAACCTCATCTATCACTGCGGTATCGTGAGGCGCAGTAAGCTGGGCACCGTCCTGCCAGTACGCCTTGTAGCCGTTGTACTCCTTGGGATTGTGCGAGGCCGTGATCATCACGCCTGCATGGCAGTGATAGTGACGTATGGCGAAGCTGAGCTCAGGGGTAGGCCGGATATTGTCGAACAGATATACGAGGAAGCCGTTGTTGGCGAATACCTCGGCGGTTATCCTGGCGAAATCGCGGCTGTTGTTCCTTGAGTCATAGGAGACGGCCACCCTGATCTCCTCCCCGGGGAAAGCCTTGGCAATGTAATTGGCGAATCCCTGAGTGGCCATACCCACAGTGTACTTGTTCATGCGGTTGGTTCCCACGCCCATTATACCGCGCAGTCCGCCCGTACCGAACTCCAGATTGCGGTAAAAGGCATCTTCCAGTTCTTTCTCGTCTCCGTGAAGGAGAGCATTGACCCCGGCCCTGGTCTCCTCGTCATAAGCCGGACCTGTCCACTGCATTGCGACTTCTCTGTAATTCATATCTTTTAAGGATTAGTTGTACTTTCTGAGATCATAGTAAAATATCTGAAGATTCCCCTCGTCGGGCGAAATGGCGGAGACATACACCGTCCCCGGCTGTGAACCGCAGCTCAGTCTCGAGCCGACATACCTGACTCCCTCCAGGACATAACTTCCGACCAACCGTCCGTCCCAGTCCATCTGGAAAAGATACAGGTCGTGGTCGGTATTCGCCCCGTCTACATTATCCTCATACAGATCGTAATACCTGCCGTCGTAGATAAGATATACATACTCTCGGTCGGAGCAGGCGGACAGATATGTATTGGCTATATTTCCGGAAAACAGCAGCTGGCCTTCCGCCACCGCATAGTCCGTACTTTCATGACGCGGTCCGGTAATCCTACGGTTCACGGAAAGGTCCTTATTCAGGATAAATATCTCAGATTCCACACTGTTGGCGAAAACCACCCTTCCGCTCTCGGGATGCACGGCCACCGGCCCCTGCACCACTCCGGCCGTCATGATCTTCGATGCGTCGTACGGAGCCTTCCCGCCGTCGGTATAGAAAAACAGGGGTTCGCCGTTGTGTATGTCCAGGTCATCGTTCTCGAAATAAAACGGGTTGAGGGCCAGCAGGCTGTCCCCGCACGAAACCAGGGACAAGGTAATGAAATCGTATTTTATCTCTCTGGCGATTCCGGCATCAGGAAGGTCTGCGCACGGAATCATGAACAGCCTGTTCTTCTGTATATCCACCACCTGCAGCGTATCTCCGAACATATTGAAAATCGGGACTAACACTTCCTGCGGACCGTTGCCGTAGTGCAGCAGTTTCCCGACCACATTCCCTTCCTTCAGGTCATACACTTCCGCCGCAAATTCCTGGGTCTCCATCTCGCACACCGCATACCGATCTCCATACACAAGAGCTGAACCTGCGAAAAACAGTTCCGGCAGATCGTAAACCTTATCCGGAGCTATTGCCTGAGCTTCCGTCAGAACTTCGGGAGACAATTCTGTTTCCAGGGTACTGCTGTTTCCGCATCCTGACAGTAGAATTGCCGCCACGACAGCCGCGCAAATAATTCTTCTCATAGTCTCATTTTCGATTTATCGTTGCAATTTACAAAATTTCCAGAACAAATCCACAAATAATTCCCCTCTTCGGCTTAATTTTGCAATATGGCATACCAGAAATTCACAGAATTTATCATTGCGCATGAGGCAGACAGTCCGGCGGAGCTGATGCTGCACCGGGAGAGGTGGCCGGACATTGACATGACGGAGGCGGTCAAGTGCATCCAGGGACGGGTAAAGGCCCGGAGCAAGCTGCCGCTGTGGTACGCCGAACCCGGGCTGGTCTACCCGCAGTCACTGTCCCTGGAGCAGTGCAGCTCGCAGGCCACCGCCCTCTACAAGCAGCGTTTCGTGAACAGCGGGGACAGGGTGGCCGACCTCACCGGAGGCCTCGGCGTGGATTCGTGGAGCCTCTCGCAGGCAGCCGCATCCGTAGACTACTTCGAGCGTTCGGAAGAACTCTGCGCCTGTGCCCGGCACAACTTCTCCGCACTCGGCAGGAGCAATATCACGGTCCGCCACGCAGAGACGACCCCGGAAATGCTCGGCAACATCCCGTCCGACTCATACAGCCTCATCTACCTCGACCCGGCCCGCAGGGGCAAGGACGGCGGCAGGGTCTACTCCCTCAGGGACTGCGAGCCGGACATCACCGTCCTCCGCCACGAGCTGCTGCGCATCGCCCCGCGTATCCTGCTGAAGGCCTCCCCTATGGCCGACATCCGCGTCCTGCTGTCGGAACTGCCCGAGGCCGCAAAAGTGCGCATTGTCTCCCATAACAATGAATGCAAGGAGGTCCTGATCCTGATGCAACGGGGTCATAGCGCCTCTCCGGAGGACATTCCTATTACGGCAGTGGAAATTTCAGATGACAATGCCTCGCAGACAGCAGTATTCCATTTCTCCCTCCGAGAAGAAACGGAGGCTGTTGCAGAACTTGCTGCCCCATCGGAAATCACCGGCTTCCTTTACGAGCCGTCCCCCGCCATGCTCAAAAGCGGAGCATTCAAACTTCCGGCCGTCCGCTTCGGTCTGCGGAAAATCTCCGCCTCCACCCATTTCTATACAGCTCCGGCACCTGTCGGGCATTTTCCCGGGAAGATCCGCCGCATCATCGAGGTCCTGCCCTTCCACAAGGCCGCTATCCGCGATTTCCGGAAGAAATACCCGTCCTGCTCCGTCACCGCCCGCAACTTTCCCATGACCTCCGAGGAGCTCCGCCGTCGCCTCGGCACTTCCGAAAGCGACACCCTCCGCGTCCTGGCCACCACCGCCTCCGACAGCTCCCGCCTCCTCATCATCACCACAATTTAATACTGCAAGGGTGTACGAAAAATCTGCATACTCGGTACACCCTCAAAAAGTGAAGAGCCTCAAAACCTATAAGAATGCGCTGTAGGGGAGGTGTTGCAAAACGCCTGCATGGAGGGTGTACTGCATAACGATAAAAACGGTACACTCTCGCAGGGCAGACAGCAGTAGCCGGGCGAAAAGGATAGTGATTCCGGCCTTGACTGTTACTGAAAGAATCTCTTGTTGAAATTGACCAGGTAGAGCTTTTCGGTGGCGCGGGTGAGGGCCGTGTAGAGCCACTTGAGGTCTTCGAGAGAGAGTGTGTCCTGCCAGAAAGCATTGTCCACGAAGACGCACTTCCACTGGCCGCCCTGGGACTTGTGGCAGGTGATGGCAGTGGAGTACTTTATCTGCAGGGCATTGTAATACGGATCCTCGCGCACGGCGGCATTGCGCTTGCGCTTCTGGGAGATATTGTCGTAATCGGCATACACCCCTTCATACAGAAGCGTCTGCTTGTCAGCCGGTAGTGAGGCTGTCTCGGATGCAAGAGTATCCAGGATGACCTTGGCCGTAATCTCCACGTCGCCGTAATCCGGAAAGGCCAGCACCGCCTCGGCGAACTGCAGGCCGTAACGCTCCTCGTAATGCGATATTCTGATCAGCTCGGCTATATCTCCGTTGGCTATAAAGTCCAGTTCCTCTATCTTGTCCAGAAACTGATAGCAGTTCTTGACCACCATCAGCCGGTCGCCTCTGGAAAGGGTCTCCTCGCGGGAAAGCACGGAGCCGCGGATACCCTGATTGTATCGGTTGGCCCGCTTGTTGGAACGGCAGAGCACCACCGTCTCCTCTATACCGTAACGGCTAATGGCGTCATCCAGCGCCTCTATCAAGTCCCCCCCGCCGATACTGTCCACATCGTCAAAGTCCCGGGTGACCAGATGCGGATATTGCGTGCAGTCTCCTGCGACTATCGCCTGACGCACCTGAGTAGCATTGAAGAGTATTCCGGACGAGTCGGCCTGACGCACCACCTGGTCCAGCTCCGCATAATCCACACGGGCATACATACCGACATAATCGGGATCCAGAGCCGGACTGGTGTCCAGAGAGACCGGAGGCAACTGAGCCCTGTCCCCTATCAGCACCAGCCTGTTGCCTTCGCCCTGCCGGATATAGTCAATCAGGTCCTCCAGCAGATTGCCGCTGCCGAACATGGAGTTGTCCGACATAACGGTTATAAGCGAGGCCTCGTCCACGAAGTAGCATGTTCTCCTGTCCTTATTCAGGTCCAGGACAAACTTGCCGCCACCGGCATCCATCGATTTCTGCCTGTATATCTGCTTGTGTATCGTGGTGGCTTTCTCGCCGGTATAGCCTGACAGCACCTTGGCCGCCCTGCCTGTCGGAGCCATGAGACGGTAACGCATCCCACATGACTTCATGGCCCGCACAACCGCACCGACAGCCTCGGTCTTGCCCGTACCGGCATAACCGTTTACTATCATTATCGCACCGTCACCGCAGACAAAGTCGGAGAACATCCCGAAAAGACGTCTCTGACATTCAGTGGGTTCAAATGGAAAGTCATCCAGTATCCTCTGCAACAGAAACTCCCGCACGGCCATGACATCACACTTTCTTGAATATGAAGAACAGCATCAGCAGAGTGTATATCTCCAGACGGCCGAGCAGCATCTCCACCGTCATGACAAACTTTGCGAAAGGCGTAAAATGAGAGAAATTGCCCATCGAGCCGCATGAGCCGAAACCGGGACCGACATTGCCCAAAGAAGTCATTGAGGCCGATATCGCCTCCTCAAACGTAGGGCCTGTAATACCTATCAGCATGGCTCCAAGTATAAAGATAAATGTAAACGCCACGATGTACATGACCGCCGAGCGGATTATTGAGGGGTCTATGACATTGTCCCCGACCTTGACCGGTATCACGGCATTGGGATGCAGCTGCTTATATACATTGGACTTCAGCACCTTGTAGAATATCCAGATTCTGTCGGCCTTGATGCCTCCGCAAGTGGAGCCGCTGCAGCCGCCATGGTACATGGCGAACAGAAGCAGGAAAATGGAGAGCAGCGGCCATACAGACGTATCCGCAGTGGCTAAGCCCGTAGAACTTATTATGGATGAGAACTGGAAAAACGACAGACGCATGGCCTCGCCGTATGTCTCAGCATCTCCGTTGACCTTCAGATCAAGACCGATGATGATGGACATCAACAGGCAGAATACCATGAAGTACTTGAACACAGGCGACTTGAGCAGTGCCGTAGAACGCTTTACGAACAGCGCGTACACCATCCCGAAATGAAGTGTGGAAATGTACATGGTGACTATGCATACCATCTCTATGGCAAGAGAGTCATAATACATGATAGAAAGGTTTCTGGTACTGAAGCCGCCAGTCGACACAATGCTCATCGCATGATTAACCGCATCGAAAAACGACATGCCAGCAACCATAAGGGCCGCTGTCGTGAATACCGTTATCCCGACATACGTGGCCGCAATGACCCTCACCGTCTCCTTTGAGCGCAGACGGTAATTGTCCTTGGACAGGGATGATATCTCTATCCTGGATATCCTCATGCGGAACATGCTCATGGAGGGAAGCACCAGGAGCATGAAGACCATGACTCCCATACCGCCTATGAAATGCGTGGAAGAGCGCCAGAACAGCAGACCCTTCGGCAGGGCCTCCACATCCGTCAGAACAGTCCCTCCGGTAGTAGTATAGCCGGAGACAGACTCGTACCAGGCGTTGGACAGTGTGAACTCCCCTCCCCATAGCACATAAGGCAACATCCCGAAGATACAACTCAGGAACCAGGAGAAGATCGTGATGGCAAAACCCTCGCGGAGATTAACATTGTCCTGTCCCCTCACAAATATAAGGGGAAAACAGCCCACCATGGCCGTAATCAATGCACTCAGAAGCAACGGAGAGAACGATGAATCGAACCCGTTCACAGCTGACACTGCCAAGGAGATGAACATGAAGATAGCGTTGAAGACCAACGCTATACCGATATAGCGAGCAACCAGTTTGATGTTCATGACTTCCTGTTCTTGAGAGATTTGTTCTCGTCTATTATCTCCTTGATCTCCTCATTCATGGACTGAATCTGGTCCCCTCCATAATCGAAAGTGACATTGTAGCTCTTGCCGGACTGCCTGTAGTCCCTCAGGCCTCTGGACATCTTGACCACCGGCTTGATGACATACAGGCCGAGGAGATAGACAAACAGGATTATGAGGATAATACTTGCTGCATTGGCCACCACTCCGGGCATGATGGAGCGATAATAACTGTCCTGAAGACTGTTGTAGTTGTCTGTCAGTATGGTCTGCGAGCTGTCGGACAGCCGCTGGAGATAATTGCGGAACTTCTCGTACACCACCTGCAGACGGTTGAAATACCAGTCAGTGCGTTCTTCCTGAGGTCTAAGCCAGACTGACTCTATCTCACGGGATACCTGCATATAGGCCGAATAGGCATATCGAACAGAATCTGTCATCTGCCTCTCCTCCGCTGACCTCATCACCGTATAAAGCCTGTCGATACTGGACTCGAATTCATCAGTGGGGATAGTCTCCGGCTGGGCCAGAAGTCCGTCGTCCCCTATCTGGCGGAAAAGATCAGAATGGTATCTGTCGCAGGTATTCAAAAGGTTCCGAGTCAAGTCCACCGTCATTATGCTGCTTGATATAAGATTGGAGATATAACGGCTCATACGGCCGAATTCAAAGAAGGCCATGACCCCCGAAAGCAGAAGCATCATCACGATGACCAGAGACGCCACATATATCTTGCTCCTGATACCCATTTTGACTTTTTTAAGCGCGGACATATAAAAACTACTAACTCAAAGTACAAAGATACTCAAACATTCCGAAAACCCTACCGGCAGATGAAAAAAACGGGCTGCCGTAATCCGGCAACCCGTCTCTGATGCATTTCTCTGGTCCTACCTTTTTCCGATATAGCGGGCCATCTCCAGCACCTTGTTGGAGTAACCCCACTCGTTGTCGTACCAGGATACAACCTTGACAAATGTCGGGTCAAGCTGGATACCGGCCTTCGCGTCGAAGATGGAAGTACGGGGGTCGTTGCGGAAGTCCGTGGACACGACTGCCTCGTCGGTGTATCCGAGGATGCCCTTGAGTTCTCCCTCAGAGGCCTCCTTCATGGCCTTGCATATATCCTCGTAAGTAGTGGCTTTCTCCAGTTCCACCGTCAGGTCCACTACGGACACGTCGGAGGTGGGAACCCTCATGGACATACCGGTCAGCTTGCCGTTGAGCTCAGGAAGCACCTTGCCGACAGCCTTGGCAGCGCCTGTAGATGAAGGGATGATGTTCTCGAGGATACCGCGGCCGCCTCTCCAGTCCTTCTTGGAAGGGCCGTCCACTGTCTTCTGAGTAGCTGTAGCCGCATGGACTGTGGTCATAAGGCCTCTCTTGATTCCGAACCTGTCGTTGAGCACCTTTGATATAGGGGCCAGACAGTTGGTGGTGCAGGATGCGTTGGAGATAATATCCTGCCCCTTATATGATTTCTCATTGACACCGTAGACGAACATGGGAGTGTCGTCCTTTGACGGAGCGGACATGATCACCTTCTTGGCACCGGCCTCGATGTGCTTGCGCGCTTTCTCATCCGTAAGGAAAAGTCCGGTGGACTCCACTACGATCTCAGCACCGACCTCATTCCATCTGAGGTTGGCGGGATCCATCTCCGCAGTAAGGCGGATGGTCTGACCGCCCACGATAAGATTACCGTCCTTCACAGACACTTCGTGGCAGAAGGGTCCGTGTACGGAATCGTACTTCAACATGTAAGCCAGATACTCAGGATCGAGGAGGTCATTGATCCCCACTACCTGAATGTCATCAGAGAATTTCTCCACGGCTGCACGGAAAACCATACGTCCTATGCGGCCGAACCCATTGATACCGATTTTAATTTTTGCCATAGTATTAAATTTTAATTCTACTAGCAAAGATAGTCATTTCCGGCAGAAATAACCTATATTTGCGGACAATATTTTACAATATGAGATCTACCAGAGAAATCCTTATCACAAACGACGACGGAATAGACGCTGAGGGCATCCACGTACTGGCCGGAATCATGGCCGGATACGGCAATGTCACGGTCGTGGCGCCCCTGCATCCGCAGTCCGGAAAGTCCGCTGCCCTGTCCATGGACACCCCCCTGTACCTGAAGCAGGTCAAGGACGAGCCGGGCCTTCGTGAATACACATTCAACGGCACACCGGTGGACTGCGTCAAGATAGGCATCAACGAGTGCTTCCCAAAAGGCGAGCTTCCCGACATAGTCGTCTCGGGCATCAACCACGGAGCCAACTGTTCAGTGGCCTCCCTGTATTCCGGTACCCTCGGAGCCTGCATAGAAGGGACCGTCTATGAGATACCTTCGATAGGATTTTCCCTGTGTACGCACAAGCCTCATCCTGACTTCAGCCCCGTACTCAGATACGCTGACTCCATCATTGAGAAATTCCTCGCATTTCCCCCGGACAAGGACACGTATCTTAACGTCAATTTCCCGGCCATCCCGGCGGACGAGATTCTCGGCATACGCATGGCCCGCAGAGGCCGTGGACGCTGGGTAGAGGAGTTCGACACCCATTACGATGAGAACGGAGGCAAGTATTTCATGATGGCCGGACACTTCGAGAATCATGAGAAAGAGGGGTCGGACGGAGACCATTGGCTGGTATACCATAAGTACATAACCGTCGTTCCGCACCGCGTGGATACCACGGACTATGCGGAGATGGAGCGGCTTGGCCGTGCTTGGGGGCTGTAGCCATGAAGTACTACATCATAGCCGGGGAGGCCTCTGGTGATCTGCACGGGGCCAACCTGATGAAAGGCCTGCTGCGGCACGACCCATCCTGCGACATAAGGTTCTGGGGCGGAGGGAAAATGGAGGCTGTCGGCGGCACTCTGGTCAGGGACTACCGGGACAATGCCGTCATGGGCTTCGTGGAGGTGCTCAGCCACCTGGGCAGCATCATGAGCAATCTCCGTTTCTGCAAGGAGGACATCCTGCGGTACAGGCCGGACGCGGTGATACTGATCGACTACCCCGGATTCAATCTCAAGATAGCCCGCTTCGCCCACGATAGAGGATTCAAGGTCTTCTACTACATCCCGCCCAAGGTCTGGGCCCGTGGGGAGAGCCGTATCAGGCTGCTGAAAAAATACGTGGACAAGGTGTTTATCATCTTCCCGTTCGAGGTGGAATATTTCAAGTCCAGGGGCGTGGATGCTGTGTATAACGGCAACCCTTTGGTTGACAATATAGACAGTGCCCCATCGGTACATATGACGCGGGAAGAGTTTCTCCACAGTCATTCCCTGGTGGACGACGGACGGCCACTGCTGGCATTTCTTGCCGGCAGCCGCAGGATGGAAGTTGACTACCTGATGCCCAGAATAGTCCGCACTGCCGCTATACTGAAGGAAAGGACAGGAGGCAGGTTCCGTTATCTGCTGGCGGCGGCTCCGTCCATAGAACCCGAATACTATGGCGGATATCTGGAAGGCAGCGGCATCGATGTCATACATAATGATACTTACGGAGTGCTCGCGCACTCTGAGGCGGCTGTCATCTCCTCTGGCACGGCAAGTCTGGAGGCTGCTATTATCGGAACTCCGCAGGTTGTCTGCTACGGGATGAACCCCATAACTTACTTTCTGGCCAGGCTGGTGGTCAGGCTGGACACCATCTCGCTGGCCAATATGATTCTCGGCAGGCATATTTTCAGGGAACTGCTGCAGGATGACTGCACTCCAGAGCATATCGCGGACGAGGTACTGCGAATGACAGATGACAAGGCATACCGCAGCCGTATGACAAAGGACTACGACGACATGCGTGCCATGCTCGGGGAAAGAGGCCCGGCGGAACGTACGGCATCCGATATCGAACAACTCATAAAAGGACTCTGACAATGGATTTCTATAAATATCAGGCGGCCGGTAACGACTTCGTGCTCGTAACTTCACTGGAAAGCAGGGCGGATATTTCCGCAGATGAGGTAATCAGGCTGTGCGACAGGCGTTACGGCATCGGTGCCGACGGACTCATCATTATGGAAAGCAGTGCTGACTATGATTTCTCCATGCGGTTTTTCAACAATGACGGCTCGTCGGGCATGATGTGCGGCAACGGAGGCCGATGCATAGTCGATCTGGCATGGCGTTCAGGACTTCTTGCCTCGGGGACTGACGGCGGATGGATATTCGAGGCTCCGGACGGCATACACACCGGCAGGATTGTCACATCTGAGGGCAATAAGAGCATAGTCTGTCTGGGAATGAACGACATCACATCCGTGGAGGAGATACGCATTCCGGCAGAGCCAGGTCAGGAGACAACAGCATGGAAAATGAACACCGGCACGGAACATTTGGTCATCTTCAGGGAAAATGTCGAGGAACTGGACGTCCAGAGTGAGGGGAGCCGATGGAGATATGCCCCGGAGTTCGCGCCCAATGGCACCAATGTCAATTTCGTAAAGGCAGGCAAGCCGGGAGAAGCCCTTCACATACGCACTTACGAGCGCGGAGTGGAATACGAGACCCTTTCATGCGGTACAGGCATAATCGCCGCAGCCGCCGGAGCCTGGCTTCGCGGAGACCACAGCGGGAAATACACGCTCCGGTCAACCCACGATACATTCTCAGTATCTTTTAGATACCAGGACGGAATCTTCACCGACATTCTCCTCGAGGGACCGACAGAACTGGTATTCCAGGCGGTGATGTGACTCACTGTCGCCGATATAAGTTGACTGGAATTGCAGTACATTTTTCAGCACATTCATAATCAAGCACTTGCAAAATAGGGTGCATTTCTCAGGCTCCTGCAAGACCGCGAAAAATGCACCTCAATTTATAACACACTTAGAATCAAGCGCCTGCAAAAAGTCCTGCATTTCTCAGATCCTAATATGATTACGCAATGAAAATCCAGCACACCGTAAAGGGAATGTGAACCGAATTCGCAGAAAAACGGTGCACGTACGGCATTACAAACGCACCCCGCGTGGGCCGAAGATCTTGGTGCCTATACGCACCATATTGCTGCCCATCTCCACTGCGACATGATAGTCGTGCGTCATTCCGAATGACTTGAGGTCAAATGAGTCCAGGAACGGATACCCCAGGGTCCGGATACGGTCAAAGACCGAATTGAGATGTCCGAACTCCTTGCGGATCAGCTCCTCGTCCTCAGTGAGGGAAGCCATGCCCATAATCCCGCGGATGCGTACCTGTGAAGGAAAGCCCTCGCTGTATCCGGCCTGACGGGCCTTCTCAATCCCTTCGAGAAAGCTGAGGACCTCATCATCGGAGAAACCCTGCTTGCTCTCCTCCGAGGCGATGTGCATCTCCAGAAGCACGTCCACGCTATAGCCGTTCTGGCGGCACCACTTTTCAATCTCAAAGAACAACTTGGGTGTATCCACCGAATGGATCAACTTGACATACGGCACGGTCATCTTGATCTTGTTGCTCTGCAGATGACCGATAAAATGCCACTCTATGTCCTTGGGCAAAGTCATGGCCTTTTCCTTGAGCTCCTGGGGACGGCTCTCGCCGAAGACCCGCTGTCCCGCTTCGTATGCCTCGAGGATCTCTTCCCCGGACTTGAACTTGGACACTGCCACGAGTTCGACCCCGGAGGGCAGTTCCTGCCTGAGTGACAGGATATTCTCAGTAATGTGTCCCATTATATTTCCTCCTTACAATATTACCTGCGTCTTTGCTGCTGTCTCTGCTGTTCGCGGATAGCCTCCTGCTGAGCCTTCTGGATGGCCTCCAGGCGCTGCTGGAACTTGGACTTGGGTTTGGCGGCTCCCTTTACAGAAGCGGCGCGTACCCTGGCCATGATCTTCTCCTCGTCCACGAAGAAACGGCGGATAATCCAGGTCTGGAGCATCATAATGAGGTTCGAAAGCAGATAGTAGTATGTCAGACCGCTGGAGAGATTGTTACAGATGAACAGCATGAATATGGGCATGAAATACAGGGTCATGTTGCGCATGCTCTTCATCTGGGGATTGTTGTCCGCGCTGCTGCCCTGGGTCATCCTGGCAGAGAAGTACATACTCAAGGCGCAGAGAATCGCGAAAAGACTGACGTGGTCTCCATACAGCGGTATGTTGAATCCGAAATCGAGAATCGAGTCGTATGTACTAAGGTCATCAGCCCACAGGAAGCCTTTCTGACGAAGCTCAAACGAAGCCGGGAAGAAACGGAACATCGCAAAGAGCACCGGAAACTGGAGCAACATGGGAAGACAGCCTCCGAACATGCTGACACCGGCTTTTCGGTACAGGTCCATGGTCTCCTGCTGCTTCTTCAGGGCATCTTCCTGACGCGGGTACTTGGCGTTTATCTTGTCCAGTTCGGGACGAAGCACATTCATCTTGGCCGATGACATGTAGGACTTGAGGGTCAACGGCGATATGACCAGCTTGATGAGTAGTGTCAGCAGAAGGATGATGATACCGTAGTTGCTTATGAACTTGCCGAAAAGGTCGAAGACGGGAATTATGACGCCTCTGTTGATCCATCTTACGAGCCATCCTCCGAGAGGTACTATCTTCTCAAAATCATAATCATAGCTTTTGAGAGTCCGGAAATGATTGGGACCGTAGTAAAACTCGAACGGTACGGTGATGTCCGCACCGGGATCGTACTGCACGAGAGTAGATGCCGAGCAGTTCATCAACCTGTGGTCCGGGTCCGTCTCAGGATAAAAATTCAAGGACATGTTACCCGACTCGAAATTGTCCTTTGCCCTGAGTATGGCCGAGAAATACTGCTGCTGGAAAGCAAACCACTCAATACGGGTAGTCACCTCCTTGTGCTGACCGCCGGAGCGGGCACCGCGCATTATACCCAGATTCTCGACTTTCTTCACCTTGCCGGGATACTTGTAATCCACGGTAGAGTACATCTGCTCGTTCTTATAGCCTCTCTCCAGACGGGGCACGTCCATATTCCAGGCCACTTCAAACTGAGATGCATTGCGGGGAATCTGAGCATCCATATTGACCATATGCACGTCAAAATCCACCATGTAACTGTCAAAAGGCAGATAATATCTGTGTTCGATATAAGCATCCTCTGCAAAATAAAGCCTCATGACGAGAGTGGAGTCCGTACTGATCACCGTCTCGTAAGTAAGGTCGCCTGTATTGATATACTGGCTGGTATAAAGCTGAAGACCAAAGTCGCTGTATCCGTCCTTCATCAGATACAGAGCAGAACTGTCGCTGGTAAAATAATCTTTGATAAGTACGTTCTCCGCCTGACCTCCCTTGGTGGTATACCTTATCTTAAGTTTATTGTTCTCAAGATAATGGAATTCCTCTCCACCGTTGTATGCCGCCTCTATAAACGGATTGGCATAAGTGCTCCGGTATGTCTGCTGCCCACCCTGGTCCGCGACGAGCGTCCCCGCACTGTCGGTCTGCGCCTGAGCCATCTGCTCTGCGTACTCAAATGCCTTAACGGCAGCTATCGAGTCCTGTACTCTCTTAACCTCGGCCTGCTCCCTGGCCATCCTTGCATTGAAAACCGAAAAGCCTATAAGCAGGAGTCCTATCAGCGTGATGCCGATAACAGTATTCTTGTTCATGCCTTATTCCTGAGCGTCCAGATTGTGAATTTTCTCCTCCAGTTCAGCCAGTTCCACCTTGGCAGCGTCTATCTTCTTCTGGAATTCCCTTACCAGCGACTCCGCCTTCTTGGAACTTGCGAAGAAACCGATATTGTTCTCGTATGTGGCTATCTCGCTTTCCAGCTTACGGAACTTCTGCAGCAGACGCTCTCTTTCCTGACGTGCAGGACTCGTCTCTACCCTACCGTGAGACTTCGCTGCACGGCCTTTGCCTCCAGCCACTCTGAAATCCGGGAACTTATCGGACATGGCTGTCCGGTACTGTTCCGCAATCTTCTCTTTCTCCTTAAACGGAACAAAGCCCACCGCATTCCATCTTTCAGCGAACTCTCTCGCAGCCCTGTTGTCCGCATTGATGTCCCCAGTATTCACATATGCTTCAATCTCCTCGATGATAGCCTGCTTTGCACGAAGATTATCCACGTACTGAGGATCCACGCCTCCGTAATTCTTCTCCTTGTTGTCAAAGAAATGATCACACGCCGCACGGAATCTGGCCCAGATCTGGTCAGACTTCTTTCTGGAAACAGGACCGACTTCCTTCCACTGCTTCTGGAGCGATATCAGATAGTCGGTCGTCTTCTTCCAGTCAGTACTGTCCTGCACAGCCTCTGCCTGCTCGCAGAGAGCGATCTTCTTCTCCATATTACCGTTCATCTGCTCCTTGAATTCAGCATAGAAATCCCTCTTACGGTTGTAGAACTTGTCGCAGGCAGCCCTGAAACGGTCATATATCTTCTGATTGTCCTTTTTGGAAGCGAATCCGATCTTCCTCCACTCCTTCTGAATATCCTCAAACTCCTTAGCCACGGAATTCCAGCCATTGGAGTCCTTTATCTCCTTGTCAGCCATAGCCTCAGCCTTCTCGCAGAGTACTGTCTTGGCTGCCAGATTCTCCTTCTGCTGCTCCTTTAGGCCCTCAAAATACGCCTGATGCATCTTATTGATACGGGACGTAGCCGCACGGAACCTCTCCCATATCTCCTCTCGGAACTCCTTGGCCACCGGACCGCACTCCTTCCACTCCTCGTGCAGTTTCTGGAGCTGATTGAAAGCCTCTACCACATTGGGATTGTTCTCCAGCGCCTCAGCCCTCTCGCAAAGTCCGGTCTTAAGCTCTAGATTCTTCTTGAAATCCAGATCCCGAAGTTCATTGTTTATCTTGACCAGATCATAAAAATTCTCAACATTGTGCTGGTATGTATCATACACGTCCTTGATTCTGGCCTGAGGCACCGGACCTATCTCGCGCCACCTTGTCTGAAGGGCCCTGAATTCGGGGAATATCTTATTGATATCCTCTGTACTCTCAAGCAACTTCTTCAGCTCCTCGATCACCTCCAGTTTTTTCTCCAGATTGGCCTGTTTCTCGCGCTCCAGATTCTGGAAATACACGGCCCGACGAGCCTTGTAGTTGGCATACAAGTCCTTGAACGCGCGTTCTATCTCTATGAAAGGATTGACAGACACCTCCTCATCGTCTTTTTCCTGAACGGTATCAGGCTCCTCTGCCACCGGCACCATCTCAGGAGCAGCCTCAGCGACATCCTCTGATTCAGATGCCTCCATATACTCGGCAGAGTTTGGAAGAATATGGTACCCGGAAGCGATCTTCTCCTCTTTCAGCACCTTGTAAAAAGTGGCCTTGATATACTCAGCCTGTCTGTTCAACTCCATGATATCCCCGTTTTCCACCAGATTGCGGAAAGCCTCGACTATCTCTTTCAGGCTCTTCGAAGACAGTTTCTTAAGTTCCTCATCACTGATGACAGCGCCGCGCATCTCCTCTTCAACGGCATCTGTCCCAGTCTCCACACCGACCCCGGCATCCTCAGAAGTCTCTGATTTCCCGGATTCGGATCCAGCGGAGTCCACAATCTCACCGGCAGCCGCAACCGCCGCGCCTATAGCTGCAGCCTCCTCCACCGCAGGGGCATTCCCGGAAGGATTAACATTCAGTGATTCAGAATTCACTACGGAATTTTCAGCAGTACTCTTCTCTACAGAAGGATTCAAGGTCTCGTCAATCATATTCAGTATATTAAAATCAACTTGCAAATATACATTATTTTTTAAAAGAACTGCTGTTTTAAGTAAATTTGCAGCCGTTATGAGAATAGACATTATCAGCGCAGTGCCGGACCTGCTCGAAAGTCCGCTCAATCACTCCATTATCAAACGGGCCAAGGAGAAGGGTCTCGTGGAGATACATATCGTCAACCTGCACGATTACGGCAGAGGCAACTACAAACAGATAGACGACTATGGATTCGGCGGAGACGCAGGTATGGTCATCAAGCCCGAGCCCCTGTACCGGGCCATCACCGACCTTACTTCCCAACGCGACTACGACCATGTCATCTACACCTCTCCCGACGGCGAGACACTTGACCAGAGCATGTGCAACAGCCTGTCCACATGCAGCAACATCATCATACTATGCGGTCACTACAAAGGCATCGACCACCGTATCCGGGAACATCTCATCACAAAGGAAATATCCATAGGCAGCTATGTACTCAGCGGAGGCGAGCTGGCCGCTTGCGTCATATGTGACTCTATCATCCGCCTCATCCCGGGAGCCTTGACCGATGAGACCTCAGCACTGTCAGACTCATTTCAGGACGGACTGCTGGCCCCGCCCATCTACACCAGACCCGCAGACTTCATGGGCTGGAAAGTGCCTGACGTGCTTCTGTCCGGCAACCCGAAACTTATACAGCAATGGCAGGAAGAGCAGGCCTTGGAGCGCACACGCCTCCTCCGTCCCGACCTCCTCGCCGGTGCCGACCAGACCGACTGATGCACTGATTCATCTTCATTGATTCTTCCACCGGGGGCATCACTCATATTCATCACCTTAGCCGGAGTCTGCCCTCCTCCTTTCTATCCGTAAAGAACGGGAATGTGGCGATTGTGCGGTCAAATACCCGAAGAGAGGCCGTAAGCTCCCGGTAACTCGTCACCGGAATGTCCTCGACCGACAGCGGACAGAAGGCGACTATACAGTTTTTGTTCCCTGCCTCCAGCAACTGACAGTAGAACCTGCGGAGCACCTTATCCCCGGAACCGATCTCCATGCTGAATATCGGAAGGTCCTTTATATCGCATCTCACCTCCATCTCAAAGCACACAAGAGCCGGATTGACCTCCACCTCATCGCACAATTTATCGTAATGTATGTCCGAATGGAATCCGGTGTAATGACGATAATCGACCGACTTGTCGAAATACAGATACCGGCCGACCGGCTTCCTGACCTTCAGATAGGCCGAATAAGGGACGAACATCTCCTCTACAGGCACCGCAGGACGGATGAACTCAAACCTGGCCCACTCACGACAGTACATGGGAAGTCCGCCGCATTCAAATGTGCCGATACAGTAGACGGTATTCGCCTCCAGCATATCGCAGCTGACAGGAAGGGTCAGCGTCAGAGTGTCCTCAATCTGTCCCACAGGCATGGAATATTCCACCTCGGTCATGCTGACGATCTTACCGAGGATTTCCTCCTCTGCCTTCCGGCAATCCTCGCCGTAGTAGTCCAGTATCTTCCGATACGACTGACCGTCCACCTTTATGGACGACGAGACCTGGCCCTTGGCGAACTCCCATTGATTATACCTGTTCATCACCTCCATAAAGGCCCGGCAGTCCTCGTCCTTGATGATTGCCAGCCTTATCCTGACGGTCCTGGCCTCATCCGGATTTCCGATGCTGTGTACCTCCTGCTGCAAGGTTATGCCTTTGACGTCCTCATCCCACAAAAAACTCTTGTATTTCATATCCAGCACAGGCTCATGCCCGTCCTTACAGACATCAATCAAAGATGTAAAATAGTTGAAAAAATACTTGCGTCCGTTCTCCATCGTCAGTTTCTGTTTATATCCTACATTCTGCAAATATACAGATTTAATGATTATCATTATCCGCAAGCCTGCCCTCTTGCTTTAATCTGGATACATTACCCGCACTTCGATTGCCGCTTATGTCCCACCGGCATCATCACTCACTTATCCATACACCTCAACCCCTCTCATCATCTCAATGAAGTATCTCGGAGGGTTCAGCCAGGTGATGACCTGTGCCCATTCAGGCATGGAGGATATAGGGGTGAGCAGTCCGCTCATCAGCATGAAAACCAATATGAAGAAGACCATGACGAACATGGTCTGCTGCATGGTGTCGGAATAGTTGGAAACTATTAGATCAAATCCGGAAAGAGCGAATATGGGCTTAGTCAACTAAGCCCAAAATTCAGGTCAGTGCATGAAAAAAGCCCCGATGGTTTTCGGGGCTTCTGCGGTGCGGACGGGGCTCGAGCTCGCGCTTTCAGCGCAAGCTGCCGCGCCTTTTAATACTGAGGTCGCGGGTTCGAGCCATAAAGAAAAGGTAAGGTCAGTGCATGAAAAAAGCCCCGATGGTTTTCGGGGCTTCTGCGGTGCGGACGGGGCTCGAGCTCGCGCTTTCAGCGCAAGCTGCCGCGCCTTTTAATACTGAGGTCGCGGGTTCGAGCCATAAAGAAAAGGTAAGGTCAGTGCATGAAAAAAGCCCCGATGGTTTTCGGGGCTTCTGCGGTGCGGACGGGGCTCGAACCCGCGACCTCCGGCGTGACAGGCCGGCATTCTAACCAGGCTGAACTACCGC
>CALVDI010000029.1 GCA_944326225.1 uncultured Bacteroidales bacterium
TCTTTGAGAACTCAAAATAAAGTTCATTTTTTTGTTAAGTCAGTATGATTTTCACTAAGCGACATTTCCGTACTAACGACAGTCTGTAATTGACCGTTTTGGGTATCCGGCCATAAAACAAATGGTTGCGCGGTTATGCTGATAACAGACTGAACAGTGCGCCTGGACATGTATTCTCTTAAATGCGCCTTAGAAGCATTGTGGCAAGGGCAGTCCGCGGTCAGCACATTTTCTCCATGATGAGTCTGTAAATCGCACACCTGACGTAAGTTTCTATGTAATAGAAAAAAACGTAAAACTGGGTATGAACAGACTGCGCAGTATGTAAGTAAATTCAGTTCTTTCAGATCCAGTGTTTAATACGTTAAGCAATAACAGCATATTTTTGCTTTTTGCAAAAAGCATTTCCAAAAATTCTCCAAAGTTTACGTCTCCGCCACCATCTTCCCATCGCCTCCATCCTCCTCCCCGCGGACCGGATACTCCAGAGCCCGCGAAGGCCCGTTCCCGACCTCCCGGTCAGCCAGATAGATGTGATAGAGTGTCTGTTCGAGGGATTCGAGGGTGCGTTGGCAGACGGAGGCGGGCTTTAGGCTGCACTCCCAGATGACTATGGTGTGCCAGCCGAGGCGGGCGAGGGCCTGGTAGTCACGGCGGTCGCGCTCGCGGTTGCGCTCTATCTTCGTGCGCCAGAAGTCGATGTTGGTCTTGGGGAGGCGGAAGTAGCGGCAGCCTTCGTGGCCGTGCCAGAAGCAGCCGTTGACGAAGATACAGGTGCGGTACTTGCGCAGGACGATGTCGGGGTGGCCGGGCAGGCGCGGGTGATTGAGCCGGTAGCGGAAGCCGCGGGAGTGCAGCCAGCGGCGGACGGTCATCTCGGGCTTGGTGTCAGCCGAACGGATGGCCGCCATGTTCTTATGTCGCTGCTGAGGGGACATCGTATCCATACAGCGCGAATTTAGTAAAATTACCGGACTTAAAGTCTATTTACGGATCTTGCGGCCACGGTAATACGTATTGAAGGCATCTTCCGCATAGCCGTCACGGGACACTTTGAACGACAGTGCCTTGGCATCTATCTTCTCTCCGTTCCAGTATACGCTGAACGAGTCTTTGGCGTATCCCCAGCCCAGACACTCAAAGGACATTGGCTTTGCGTCAGATATCTCCCGGCCGTTCCAATACACATTGAAAGAATCCTTGGCATAGCCGTCTTCCAGAATCTCAAAACTAGCGACATGAGCACCGTCTATCTCACGGCCTCTGAAGAATACATGGAAGTTGTCCTTGTAATAGCCGCCGTTGTCATACCTTCTGTAGTCATTACCGCAACCATACCCGCCATGTCCAGGGCGCATACCGTCAGGAGAATAACTTGAAGCGAACTCGCGGGAGACGCGGAATGAAGACGGGTCTACATATTCCAGCACTTCCCCATATCTGTACACATGACGGCGGTCCTTGCCGTAACCGTAGCCGAGGTCCTCGAAAGTGGAGGCATCGGCTCCGCGTACACACATACCCTCGTAATACACCTCTCTCTCAAGTCGGTCAATGGAATATGACCCGTAACGCTGCGCCCTCAGAGAATAGGAGGCAACGAAAATCAGCGCAAGAACTGTGATTATTCTGATTCTGTTCTTCATAATACTGTGGCTTTATTTCCTGTCTTTCAAATTCAGTGCCGAATTAATCCATATCAAAGTATAGGCGGTATCTTCATTTTTTGTAATTTTGGAAGACAAAGCAAGACAGATACAGATGGCCAGACTATCGACCCTCAGACCCGACCAGGGCATACCGGCCTCCACCCTGCTGATGATGTCGGCAGTGGCTGGCCTGACCGTGGCCAATCTCTACTACAACCAGCCGCTGCTCGAGGACATCCGCACCGACTTAGCCTGCAGCGGCACCCTCGCCAACCTCATCACCGTGGTCACCCAGGCCGGTTACGCCCTCGGCCTGCTGCTCATCGTCCCCATGGCCGACATGTGGTCCAGGCGCAGGATAGTGCTGACCATCATGAGTATAGCCGCTCTTATGTCGGCAGCCATAGCCGTCTCGCACAGCATCTGGACCGTCCTTGCGGCCTCGCTCGGTCTCGGAGTCTGCTCGGTCATCCCTCAGATATTCATCCCGATAGCCGGCCAGTTCTCGGAGCCGGAGCACAAGTCCCGCAACATGGGCTACATCCTCTCGGGACTGCTCACCGGCATACTCGGAGCCCGGGTCATCAGCGGCTATGTAGGACAATGGGCCGGATGGCGCACGATGTTCATAGCGGCAGCCGTCCTGATGCTGCTCTGCCTGGTCCTCACCCTGAGGATGCTGCCCCGGATGCCGGGTACTTTCAGCGGCACATACGGGAGCCTGATAAAAAGTGTATGGAAAATATTCGTCACCCATCCCAGGATGCGGCTTTACGCCCTCAGAGGTGCCTGTACATTCGGCAGCATGATGAGCATCTGGGCCTGCATGGCCTTCCACCTTGCCGGAGAGCCGTTCTATGCCGGCAGCCGCACCGTAGGCCTGCTCGGACTCTGCGGAGTAGTCGGCGCCATAGCAGCCAGCGGTATTGGCAGATATGTCCCGCGCCTCGGCATCAGACGGATGACCGCCATCGGAGCCATCCTCCAGCTAGCGGCCTGGACAGCAGCAGCCACCTTCGGCCACACCTACACCGGCATCATCGCCGCCATCATCCTCCTCGAGCTCGGCGCCCAGTTCATGCAGCTGAGCAACCAGAGCGGCTGCCTGCAGGCCGTTCCCGACGCCTCGAACCGGGCCAACACCATCTTCATGACCTCCCTCTTCCTCGGCGGCAGTCTCGCGACCCTGCTCTCGGGCATCGGCTGGCGGCTCGCAGGCTGGACCGGCGTCTGCATCACCGGAGTCATTTTCTCATCAACAGCCCTCTGTACGGTATTCTGCAAAAATCAGACATTGCCCAGATGCACATAACGGATCCCGCACTCCCGCGCAATCTCCTCCGCCATCCGCAGAGTCCCTATCGGCGTAGGCGGCACCTCCCGCATCCTGTACTGCGGAAAGAACCTCGAAAAATGCAGCGGCGCCCCGGCAAATCCGTTGTCCACCAGCCAGCGGCACATCTCCCGCAGCATCCCCGGCTCATCGTTGATCCCCGGAATCAGCAGATTGGTAATCTCGAGCCACACCCCCGCATCCCGCATCTTCTCCAGGGTTCTCAGCACCGGAGCCAGCGAGGCCCGGCTCACCTTCCGGTAGATATCCTCGGAAAATGACTTCAAATCAATATTCGCCGCGTCAAGATACGGCAGCAGGTCATCCAGCGGCCCCTCATTGACATATCCGGCCGAAACCAGGATATTCAGCAGCCCCGCCTCCCGGCACGTCCGGGCACAGTCCACGGTGTACTCCATCCAGGTCAGCGGCTCGGTATAGGTATAGGCGACTATCCGGCAGGATGTCCTCCGGGCCAGTTCCGGCAGCATCCCGGGAACAATGAAACTGCTCTCCACCTCCTCGGGGCGCACCTGGGAAATGCTCCAGTTCTGGCAGTTGCGGCAGGAAAGGTTGCAGCCTGCGGCAGCGAGCGACAGGCACATCTCCCCCGGATGAAAATGCAGCAGCGGCTTCTTCTCGACGGGGTCCACATGCAGGGCGCAGACCCGTCCGTAGGCCAGTGACACGAGCCTTCCGTCCCGGACCTCCCGGCTGCGGCAGAGCCCCCGGCGTCCCTCGGTCAGACGGCAGCGGTGCGGGCAGAGCGTACATGTCACGCTCCCGTCCGCACCGGCCTCACAGTACCGGGCCTCCACACCTCGCTGAAGATCACTGCTCATCGAATACATCCGCCTGATAAACGTACAGGTCCGCATCCTTCCACCCGTTCCAGCCGATTCCGGCCTTATCGCGGGCACAGTGTCCCAGGAACTCCTCCCTGGTCCAACCGGTCTCGTCCGCCACCTGCGGCAGGAAGGTCCCGCTGCGGCCGTCCTTGACCATCAGCACCCCGTCCCGTCCAAGCACCAACTCGTCCGGTGAGGATATCTGCCTCAACGGCGACAGTACCGATATTTCGATATGTACCTGTTCCAATTCCTCCCTGGTCAGCGGCCTGAACCTGTCATCTTCGAATGCCGCTGCCCTGGCCATCTCCGCGACAGTCTTATACAACGGCCTGACGCCCACCAGATTGCCGATACATCCGCGAAGCCGCCCATGCAGATGCAGGGTAACGAAAGCCCCGCACTCCGCCTTGAGGGTCTGAGTCAGCAGACTGTCGGACGGCAACCAGTATTTACCCTCAAATGCCGTTTCTATACTGCGACGGGCAGTCTCCAGCAATATTGTCTTCTCCTGATCCGTCAAGGCAAAACCGGACTCGGAATCCTCATGGCGCGCAGGCTCCTTATATACCACAGTGAAAGCGTGATAACCTACTACCCCGTCCTTGTCCCCATACTGCGAGTCACCGGAGTTGCGGTAATCCAGATGCCTGATTTCCAAATCATCACGTCCCTGCATCATCATAAGCAGGGCCGCTATGGGCAGCTGACCGCAGGCACTGGTGGCAAGACCCGGTATCCGCTGCCTTGCATTGTCCAGCAATGTATTCAGGAACTCTTCCACCGAACCGGAGAGAATGGCGTCACCAGTCGCCCTGTCCACTTTGCATGCATCGTCATAAGACGGATAATGCGAGAAATCACTGCTGATTACAAAAAGATTCTCTTGCGTAAAATATGGCTTGAGCCCGCGAACTATGCGCCCGAGGTCGTTTCCGTCCACACTGCCTATAATGACCGGGACTATCGGAGGCATCCGTTTCAGTCTTACCTGTAGAAAAGGTATCTGCACTTCGAGACAATGCTCTTTCTCAAAAGGTTTGCGGCGGTTGTGAAACACGCTGTCCGCCGCTGCCAGTTCCAGACAAGTCCGGATATCGACACTGACGTCGCCGAGAGGCATGGAATAGACTTCGCTGCTTCCGTCCACTGCCGCACCGCGGAAAGCCTCTCTATGACCCGGACCTATGATAAAGATCCTTTCATATACAGCTGCGGGAGAAATACCTGCATAAGCCTCGGCCGCAACCGCTCCTGAAAACACATATCCGGCATGAGGCACTATCACCGCCTGCACTGGCCTGTCAGCACTGGTGGACGCGCTGTCCAGGAATCCTTCCACTATAGCTGTCAATGTCTCTGCGTCAGCTGGATAGAACTGTCCGGCCACCGCCGGTTGATGTATCTGGACCATAATGCTCAATATTACAGATAAAAGAATATTCATAATATCTGTCCAAGATACGCATTTTATCTCAGGATATTCTTTTTAAAAACTTATTTTTCTTTCCTCCTCCTGCACATAGAGAATTTCCGCCAGTCTCTGTGCGGCAGCACCATAGATGATTTTAGAAAATCTTATTTTTTTAGAAACTTCTCAATCTCAATGGTTTGTACGGAAGTGGTTTTTTTGTTCCGTTTCAAGCCCCTACTTTTGCACCCGAAAGCCGTCCCTGGCAGAAGTGACCTTTTTATCAACTTTATAAACAACAAAATGATGAGAAACACTTTTAATTACACTGTCAGGGCATTATCCCTGATCGCACTTGCAGCAGGACTCACAGCCTGCGAGATTCAAGAATGTACAGAATGTCCCGAAGAAGGACATCCTGCAACATTAACCCTTACTCTTAATTCATCAGCTGTAAAAAGTACCGGGACACCGGCTCCGGCGGAAGACAATGCCGTAAACACCATTGACGTTTTTATCTTCAATGGAGGCACATCCTCAAACTACGGGCAACTGGATGCCTACAAGAGATTTGAAGAAGGGATGGAGTTGATGGAGATACGAACAACTACAGGCGCAAAGAAAATCTGCGTCGTAGTAAATACTAAAGATGCAGATATGAGCAGTATTACGAATATTGATCAACTGCAGGCCCTCGTAGCCAACTTACAAGAAGAAATACCTGGCAACTTTACAATGTATGGAGAAAAAGATGTCACAATGAAGGCCGTTACGACAGAAACCATTACTGTATCCCGTTTTATTTCAAGAATTGCAGTCACATCCATCAGCACTGATTTCAAAGGAACACCATACGAAGGCCACTCACTGACCAACTGCCTGTTATACCTTACAAATGTACATGCTGACAAATTGCTGTACAATGGTGAGGATCTAAATACTCCACTTATTCTCAATGAAACCAGGCTCAACGAAGAAGACGTAGAAAGCACTGCTCAACCAGGTATGCTGATGGACAGGATCAATGACGCAATCAATGATGCCGGATACACAGTTTCACATTATCTGCATTGCTACTCTAACGAAACTTCAGACATCTCTTCCAGCACTAAACTCATATTGCAAGCTGATCTGAACGGAACAACCTATTATTATCCAATTCCTGTAAATCAAGACGAATATGGTCTTCCTGAAGAAAACGGACACTACGGTATACGCAGAAATACCGTCTACACTTACAGCATAACCGTCACCAGGCCCGGTTCGCTTGAGCCTGACATACCACTTGAACCAGGTGTCCTCAACCTCAACATAGCCGTAAAGGAATGGGATCTCATTCCTGAATTTGATAAAGTATTCTGAAAAAATGTATCATGAGACAGATCAAAGCGACAGCTATAATTTTCCTCTTCATAAGCCTGAGTCCAGGATGTATCATCGAGGACCGCAGCAACTGTCCGACATATCTTACTTTGGACTTTTCTGATACTCCTGAAGAAGTATCCGACATTCATCTTTTCATCCTATCCGAAGATGGGAGAATGTTCAAAGACACTATAGACAGGAGTCAGTTCACGGACTTATACGAGGTAAGTTTCAAACGCGGAAAGACCGACATTGCCACATTCGGCAATGTCGACAGAATGGTATACAGCAACGGATACCGCATTGCTGAAGGAGATGACGCGGACAATCTGTACACTTGTTTCATCACATCCGCCTACCGCAATGATCTGTCTTATGAAAAAATATCTGTTCTTAAAAACAACATAGGCCTCCACATCAGGGTCATGGGCTACGCCTCCGACAGTCTGCAGATCATGGTCACATCCTCGTCCATCGGATATGATCTCCACGGCAATATCATGGACGGAGATTTCACACACCGTCCGGAAGCAGTCCATACCCCTACTGATGACGAGGCCTATTTTGAATTTTTCAGCAGAGTCACAAGACAAAAAGACGAGGCTCTCACACTGACAGTATATGCAGTGTCAGGAACAACAGTCATAGTCCTACCGTTGTTTTCCCTGCTTGTCGAAGCGGGCATCGACATGAGCGACGAGAGTCTGGAGGATCTATACCTGACAGTGGACTGTGCGCTCTCCAGTCTAACTGTCTCCCCCGAAGGATGGGATAGTACCGAACATACAGATATACTATTTTGAGATGAAACACAGAGTATTATTTATCATAACAGCACTTTGTTTCCTGGCCTCCTGCAATAAGGGAAGCAATACTGAAGTATCTCCCTCGGACCAGACAGTAAAAATAAAACTTTTCGTACAGGAAAGCGGTACGACCAAATCTTTGCCACAAGTAAGCGAGGCCCTATTGGCCGACTTGAACCTTTTTGTATATGACGGCAAGGGGGCTCTTACGACTCACAGGTATGTCGATCATCCTGACACCGAGGTGACAATAGAGATAAACAAGTACAGCGACTACACCATTTATGCCATCGCCAATAGCGGGAATCTAAGCGGACGGAATGAGGTGTACTCCATCAACAGTATACAGAATATGGTCTGGGAGATGACTTCTCCCGAGGATCTTGCTGGTCCGGACGGAAGCATTCCCATGTCCGGAAAACTATTTCTGGACACCGTGGAAGGCGGCACCACTCTTACTCTTTATCTTACAAGACTATTTTCAAAGTTCAGGGTAATAGTTGACACCACCGGTCTTGACAACGATGTCACCACGTTTGATATCACACGGGTAAGAATCCGCAATATGAACAGAAGAGTCGGATATTTCACAGCATCAGGAGCATTCTCCTCATCAGATATTTTCGACATCGGACTAAGTGCTGAAGGTAACGAGCTGAAGCGCCTTTACACTCATGGACTTGATTTCTATGTCCCAGAGAACATTCAGGGAGACTTGCTTTCAGGCAACGGAAGCGAGCAGGGACACATCCCTCCGTCTTCTCACAGCGGATTGTGCACTTACATCGAATTCACTGTCAGATACCGCAGTTCAGAACACTATAATGACAACCTCATATACCGGTACTACCTTCATGACGGCAACAATCTTGACAATTTCGATGTAGTACGCAACACTATGTATACATGCCGTACTGTATTCCAAGGATCAGGACTTGATGACAATTCATGGAGAGTGGATGTATCAGGAATGAAAGACCTCGTAACCTCCATCACCGTAACACCCCATGAAGTGACATTTTATGAAATTGGCGAAATGACAGAACTCACCGCTACTGTACTGCCGTCCTCAGCAGAGAATCCGGATGTGCGCTGGGAGTCAGATAATGAGAATGTAGCGACAGTAACCCAGTCAGGCATTGTACAGGCAGTCGGAGACGGAAAATGCACAATAACAGCCTGTGCTACTGACGGAAGCGGCATATCAGGTTCTTCCACAATAAATGTTCTTTCTGAGGAGAGATATTTTTTCTTAAACAATGTACCAGATGTTCTTTATCCCAATTATAATTGTCCTATGAGAATACGATACAGTATCTTTCCTCTTGCATCCCCAACATTCAGGATTGAATGCCTGTCTGGAAAAGAAAATGGTGCGACTGTTTTCAGAGACAGATTAATGGGACTTAATCCTGATAAAATTCAAGGAGAGATCGGCAGGTATCTTCTCATCGGGGAAGCAATTGGTCTCAATGTCCAAAAAGAGTTCAGTGTCAATGCAGGAGAAGTAGAGATCAACAGACTGTACAGCAATCTTTATCTCGGTATTCCCTCCAGATTGAGTTTCAACAGCCTTATCCCTGCTGACGTAAAGCTGAGTTGGAGCATATCTGATCCCGAAATGGCTGTCATTGACGAGAACGGCACCATCACACCTCAGAAAACAGGCCGATGCACCATCATGGCAGAGAGTGTTACCGGAGCCAGTGACGAGATAGAAGTCAATATACTCGAACCTTATCTGTCTTTCATCGATGTCACAATGTTCGAGGGTGCCGTATGGGAACTTTCGTCCGGATTGAGGCCGATAACAGCAGATCTTCCTGTAGAATACTCTGTTGTGAAAGGTGAAGAATACGTCTCGATCTCCGGCAACCGCATGACCGCACTGAAACGTACTGACGGATTCAACGATGTAATCATAGAGGCCAGACTGGTAGACTTTCCACAGATAAGCGCTACCGCCAATGTGCATGTTGTCCCGGCTGTAAGCGCATCCTTAGAGGGAGACAACAGAGTAGTCAACACCTACGGACTCTCTTCTGACGGAAGTTCATGGAGCAATTTCAGGAACTCGCTGCAGCTTGATGTCATCCACGCGCCCAATGTAACCATGACATGGGAAGTACGAGACAGTAATGGCAACATTAGCGACGATGTCACGGTCTCCGAAGATGGTACTGTCAACCCATATTCTGCCAAAGGAAACGGCACCTACACTATTGTCGGCTGGGATCATCTGCACCGGTTCTGCACAGACGAGATAGAGATAGAGGTCTATAGATTGATTGAATACGAATGTGGACTGGGCGGCTACAGTATCGGAATCAGAAATGGAAGAAATGTATATTCTGTCACACTGACCGCAAGATGGAGCAATGATTCATGGAACGTTATAGTCAACAACAGTTATGCTTACTACATGCTGCAGCAGAACCTCATAACCTATCCCGAATCGGGAAGAACTTACCATACAATCGGCTCTTCGAGCAGCAGCACGACATACATCCAGAATTACCTGACCGATATAAATTACTACAGTACGCAGAATGTCATCAGCGCATTGAACCCGCTCAGACCGCTAAGCTACCTTAGAGTTGATCTCAGTGACAACGCGGACAACACAGCCGGAATCAACGGAGTGTTCTTCAAGTTCACTGCTGAGCAGAACAACGGTCTTGATGGATATTTCTACATTAAACAAAGAAATGAGATATTCTACAACAGTAATGAATATCTGTAGTTCATGCTAAACAGTTCTCTGGCGGACCGCCTCGAAAAGCATGAGCGAGGCGGCCACGGAGACATTAAGCGAACCGATGTCACCACGCATGGGTATTCTCGCCATAACATCACATAATGCCAGTACAGAGTCAGAGATACCCTTGCCTTCGGAGCCCATGACGAAAGCCGTGGGCTTCTTCATATCCACTTCATAGATAAGCCCGTCGGCCTTCTCAGTAGCAGCTACTATCTGGAATCCTCTCTCTTTCAGATAGTAAATCGGGATGCGCAGGTTCTTGCACTTGGAGACACCGATGCGCAGCAAGGCTCCTGCCGAAGCCTTCACTCCATCGGCGTTGATGGCGGCTCCTCCTTTCGCAGGCAGAATGATGCCGCCGGCTCCCGCACATTCGGCACTGCGGGCTACGGCTCCGAGATTGCGCACATCGCTGACTCCGTCAAGTAGAACGAAGACCGGTGCGGAGTCTTTCTGGAAAGCCCTATCCACCATTTCCTCCAGCGGCATATAGTCAATCTGCGGCAGATAAGCCACTACTCCCTGGTTCTTGCCTCCGCGGAAGCGGGCCAGCCGCTCGGCAGGTACGAACTGGAAGGGAATGCCCCTGTTGTCCAGTTCAGTAAGAAGCTGACGGAACTGCTGTCCCTCAAGTCCCTGCTTCAGCAGCACTTTTTCTATCTGTCTTCCGGACAGAACGGCCTCCAGGACTGGGTGCATCCCGTAAAGGTGGTATCCGCTATCCTTTTTTTCGGTATTTTCCATATTGTATTGCATTTATTTTCAGTTACTCAGTTCTATCCACTCCTCCATCGTACGGTCGAGGGTACGTTTCAGTTCCAGATACTCCCTGGTCAGCTTGTCTATGTCGGCATCTGCCGACGGAGCCGCCAGGACCTGCTCCAGTTCCTTCATCTTGGCCTCAAGGTCGGCTATTTTCTTCTCGCAGCACTCGATGCGCTTCTGCTTGCGACGCTGATCCTTCTGCTCCTGAAAGGAGAGGTTGGAGGCTGTCCGGGGCTTGGGAGTCTGGGCTGACTGAGAAGATGATGCCTGAGAGACTGACGGTTGTCCGGTTGCCGAAGGTTTCTCTGACTTCTGAGTTCCGGACTCCGATGAACGGTCAGAACGTTCCAGGTCCTGCAGGGTCTCTATCCTGCGCTTCTCTATGAAGTCCTGCACTCCTCCCAGATACTCCTTGACCCGGCCGTCGCGGAACTCGTAGACCTTATCCACCAGCCCGTCGAGGAAGTCCCTGTCGTGCGATACTATGATAAGAGTTCCATCGTAGCGCTGGAGAGCCTGCTTGAGCACGTCCTTGGAGCGGATATCCATGTGGTTGGTGGGCTCGTCGAGGGCCAGCAGGTTGTAGGGATGCAGTATCAGCTTGGCCATGGCCAGACGGGAGCGTTCCCCTCCGCTGAGTACAGCCACTTTCTTGTCCACATCATTGCCCCTGAAGAGGAACGCACCAAGTATATCCCGCAACTTAGTACGGATATCCCCTACCGCCACCTTATCCAACGTATCGTACACAGTATCATTGCGGTCCAGTACATCCTCCTGGTTCTGGGCGTAGTAACCCAATGCGACATTGTATCCGAGGGAGGCAGAGCCGGCGATGGGCCGCAGCTCACCGGTGATGTATTTCATCATGGTACTCTTTCCCTCGCCGTTACGCCCGACAAATGCCACCTTCTCCCCTCTTTCCACGGTCAGGTCTATGTCGGTGAACACCACCTTAGGACTGCCCGAACCGTCTCTGGGCGGATAGCCTCCTGTGAGGGCCTTGGCCTGAAAGACTATCTGGCCGGAGCGGGGGGCGGGCGGGAACTTGACGCTAAGAGCCGAGTTGTCCTCCTCGTCTATCTCTATGCGCTCTATCTTCTCCAGTTGCTTGATGCGGGACTGCACCTGATTGCTCTTGGTGGGCTTGTAGCGGAAACGCTCGATGAACTCCTCGGTCTTCTCGATCATCCGCTGCTGGTTCTCGTAGGCGGCCCGCTGCTGTTCCATCCGCTCGCGGCGCAGCTCCACGTACTTGGAGTACGGCACCTTGTAGTCGTAGATGTGTCCCAGAACTATCTCCACCGTACGGGTGGTCACCCGATCCAGGAAGCGGCGGTCGTGGGAAATGAGCACCACCGAGCCACGATAACCGTACAGATAATCCTCCAGCCACTGTATGGATTCTATGTCCAGGTGGTTGGTGGGCTCGTCCAGCAGAAGCACATCAGGCTTGGTCAGCAGGACCTTGGCCAGTTCCACACGCATGTTCCAACCCTGCGAGAATGTGCTGCGCTGCCGTCCGAGCTCGTTCTTCTTGAAACCCAGGCCTACCAGGGTCTTCTCGGCCAGCACGGCGGGAGACTCGGACTGGGCCATGGCCAGCTTGTCGTTGAGTTCATTGAGTTCCTCTATCAGCCTATGGTAGGCAGCAGATTCGTAATCCGTCCTCTCGCCCAGCTCACGG
The DNA here is from genome assembly GCA_944326225.1 of uncultured Bacteroidales bacterium. Lineage (GTDB taxonomy): Bacteria > Bacteroidota > Bacteroidia > Bacteroidales > UBA932 > Coprenecus. The sequence continues at coordinate 12,626 of CALVDI010000029.1, forward strand.
CTGATCTCCTCCACCCTCTCACCCATGGTGAAATGGTCGGCGAAGACGGACATGGCGGCTTCAATGACCGTCGTATCCTTCGAATAGCTCATAATCTGGGGCAGATAACCCACGGTCTGCTCCTTCGGTTTCATTATAGAGCCTGATGTCGGATGCTCCACACCGGCTATGAGCTTGAGTATTGTACTCTTGCCCGCACCGTTCTTACCCACAAGGGCTATATGTTCCCCGTCACTGACGTGGAAGCTGATGTCGTCCAGGAGGGTAAAGCCTCCGAAAGCTACTGTTATGTTATTTATCGATATCATTATCTGTCTGTCTATCTACAATATTAACTTCTGCATTCACTTTTTTATCCCTGCAAAGCATTATGGACACCTCGTAGAGCAGATACAAAGGCAGTGCCACGACTATCATCGTGAAGGCGTCGCCCGATGGGGTAATGACGGCCGATATGGCTAAGGCGGCCACTATCGCATACTTGCGGAAACTCCGCAGCATCTGCCGGTTGATAATCCCTATCCGGGACAGCAGCAGGGCCAGGGCCGGCAGCTCGAAGACCACGCCCATAATCAGGTTGAGCTTCAGGAACATCCCGATGTACGAGAGCAGCGATATCTGATTGGCCACCGACTCGCTCACCTGGTAGGTTCCCAGAAAGCGCAGGGTCAGCGGGAAGACCACCACGTAGCCCACTGCCACGCCGATGTAGAACAGCAGGGATGAGAGCCCGAAAGCCGTCTGAGCAGCCAGCTTCTCCCGGTCATACAGGGCCGGTCTGACAAAGAGCCACACCTGATAGATCAGAAACGGCAGGGCCACTATGACCGCCAGCCAGAAGGAGATGCGCACGTGGGTGAAGAACTGAGCGGCCAGGTCGATATTGACCAGTTCCACCCGGAAAGGTTCCAGAGCCCCGAGCCCGAGCAGCCCCAGCAGCCTGTCCATCCACCGGTAGACGAAGAAACCGTCCGTCAGCGGAGCCAGCACCACCCCGTCAAACACCGTCTCCTTGCACAGGAATAGCGCGACCATCAGGACAATAAGCACAGCAAAGCTGCGGAAGATTACCTTTCGCAGCTCGTCCAGATGTTCCCAGAAGGTCATTTCTCCCGCCACGGCACCACTCTTCTACTTCTTCTCGGCGGAGCTGTCCTTTGCGGAATCTGCGGAACTTGCAGTAGACGTTCCCTTCTTGGCAGAGGAATCCGTATTCAGGTCATCCTCAATGCCGTTGACCCCCTCCTTGAAGCTCTTGACCCCCTTGCCGAAGCTCTTCATCAACTCAGGAATCTTCTTCGCCCCGAACAGCAGCAGGACGATGAGCAGCAGCACCAGTATCTCGGTCAGTCCGACGGATCCTAAAAACAAAAGTGTAAGCATATATTCATGTTATTGTTTATTCTCTGATTCAGCAGCCTGCTCCCTGTCGGCCTTGCGGAATACTTCCAACAGGGCGGCAGGGATGCGGGTAGGCCGGCGGTTGTCGCTGTGGATGAACCCGAGGACCACTGTGCCGTCGCAGACCAGGTCGCCGTTCTGGTTGTAGATGTCGGTCCGGACCTCCACCCGGGCCATAGGCTCCTTCTCCACCCTGGAGACCACCCGGAGGATGTCTCCCATCCGGGCCGGGGTGTGGTAATGCGCTTCGACCGATACCACCGGCATCATAATTCCGCTCTTCTCAAGTTCCGTGATGGGCAGTCCGACATCCAGCAGGAACTGGTGCCGGCCGCACTCGAAATAGCGGATGTAGTTCGAATGATGGACTATCCCCATCAGGTCCGTCTCATAGTAGCGGACCTCTATCTGTGTCTCTGACTGGATGTACATAGCTTCTGTCTATTCTGTTCAGCCTTTGAGGGCCTCTATGGTCTTGCGCAGTCCCTCTATCTTGGCAGTGGCGTCGGCACGCTTTTTTTCCTCTCCGCGTACCACGGCCTCGGGAGCATTCTGCATAAATTTCTCATTGGACAGCTTGGCATTCACGCCCTTTAAGAATTTCTCCAGACGCTCAATCTCAGCCTCGGCCTTGGCAATCTCCTCCTGCACGTCGGTCTTGCCGACAAGGGGCACGAACATCTCGACAGTGCCCACGAGGAAGGATGCCCCGGCCTCACGTCCTCCGAAATCCTCCACGAAGGAAATCTCTCCCACATTGCCCATACGGCGGACTATGCCGGTCATCTCCTGGGGGAATGCCCCCTTGATGCGCAGGTCGAGGGCCTCTTTCGGGGAAATGCCCTTCTTCTGACGGATATTCCTGAGAGCTGCCACTGCCTCCGTAGCAAGGTCAAATGCGGCGATGAAGGCCTCGTCGTACTCTCCACCCTCGGGTTGATGCTCAAGCATGATGGTCGCGCCCTCGGGACGCTCAGCCAGATTGTGCCAGAGCTCCTCGGTAATGAAGGGCATCACGGGATGCAGGAGCTTGAGCAGGGAATCGAAGAATCCGATGGTGGCATCGTAGGTGGCTCCGTCTATCGGGGCACCGTAGGCGGGCTTCACTATCTCGAGATACCAGGCGCAGAAGTCATCCCAGAACAGCTTGTACAGGCACATAAGGGCATCCGATATCCTGAACTTGGAGAAATGGTCGTCAACCACAGCTATCTCCCTGTTCAGTTTCTGTGTGAACCACTTCACGGCCAGGGCGGCATGGTCCGGAGCCTCCATGGAACGGTCCACGCTCCAGCCCTTGACCAGACGGTAGGCGTTCCATATCTTGTTGCAGAAGTTGCGGCCCTGCTCCACCTGAGACTCGTCGAAGAGGATGTCGTTGCCGGCGGCAGTGCAGAGCAGCATGCCGATACGGACTCCGTCGGCCCCGTAGTCATCGATGAGTTTCAGAGGGTCTGGCGAGTTGCCGAGGGTCTTGGACATCTTGCGGCCCAGTTTGTCGCGGACAATGCCAGTGAAATACACGTTGCGGAAAGGCACCTTGCCCATGAACTCGTTGCCGGCCATGACCATCCTGGCCACCCAGAAGAAGATGATATCCGGGCCGGTCACCAGGTCGTTGGTCGGATAGTAGTACGCTAAATCGGCATTCGGAGCTTTCTCGGGGAAACCGGGCTTGCCGGGGTCGAATACCGAGATGGGCCAGAGCCACGAGGAGAACCAGGTGTCCAGCACATCCTCATCCCGCTTCAAATCAGCGGCTGTAACCGAGGGGTCAAGCTGCTGAGCGGCCTTCAGGGCCTCCTCGGGAGTAGCCTCGACCACGTAGCGGCCGTCGGGCAGGTAGTATGCGGGTATCTGCTGTCCCCACCACAGCTGACGGGAAATGCACCAGTCGCGGGTATTCTCCATCCAGTGACGGTATGTGTTTCGGTATTTGTCGGGTATTAGGCGTATCTCTCCGTCCTCCACGCGGGCCAAAGCGGCCTTGGAGAGCTCGTCCATCTTGATGAACCACTGCATCGACAGCTTCGGCTCGATGACGGCGTCGGTCCTCTCGGAGTGTCCTACAGGCGAGAGGTAGTCTTCTTCCTTTTCGAGCTGCCCGGCCTCGGCCAGCATTTTCACTATCTTCTTGCGGGCCACGAAACGGTCCTCGCCCACGAGGATTACAGCCTTCTCGTTGAGCCGTCCGTGGTCGTCGATGATGTCGAGCACCGGCAGGTTGTGACGCAGGCCTATCTCGTAGTCGTTCACATCGTGGGCCGGGGTCACCTTCAGACAGCCGGTACCGAAGTCCATGGTCACATAGGAGTCCTCGATGATGGGTATCTCGCGGTTGATCAGAGGAATGAGTATCTTCTTGCCGCGCAGGTGGTGATACCTCGGGTCCTCAGGATTGATGCAGACAGCGGCATCGGCCATGATGGTCTCGGGACGGGTGGTGGCTATGACTATGTAGTCGTCAGTGGGATTGCCGGCCCCGTCGGACACCTTGTAGCGCAGGTAGTAGAGCTTGGACTTGGTCTCCTTGTGGATCACCTCGTCGTCGCTCACAGCGGTCAGGGCCTGGGGATCCCAGTTAACCATCCTCACGCCGCGGTAGATATAGCCTTTCTTGTAGAAATACACGAAAGTATTGATAACCGCCTCGCTCAGGGCAGGATCCATGGTGAACCTGGTGCGGTCCCAGTCGCAGGAGGCTCCGAGCTTCTTGAGCTGCTCGAGGATGATGCCGCCGTGCTTCTCCTTCCACTCCCAGGCGTGTTTCATGAACTCCTCCCGGGTCAGGGATGACTTGTCGATGCCCTGTTCCTTGAGCTTGGCCACGACCTTGGCCTCAGTGGCTATCGACGCATGGTCAGTACCGGGCACCCAGCAGGCGTTCTTGCCCTGCATACGGGCGCGGCGCACCAGCACGTCCTGTATAGTATTGTTGAGCATGTGACCCATGTGCAGCACACCCGTCACATTTGGGGGCGGGATAACCACCGTATACGGTTCGCGGCTGTCGGGTTCCGAATGGAAAAACTTGTTCTTCAACCAGTAAGAGTACCACTTCTCCTCCACCTCGGAGGGACTGTATTTTGCTGACAATTCCATAATCCTTCTATTTAACTCGCAAATATAATTCATTTTATGTAGATTTGCAGGCAGAATATTTTAAAAATTAAATCAAGAATTATGGACAATCAACCGCAGAAAAAAGAAATAAGCATCGAGCTTACACGGGACGCCGCAACAGGACATTATTCGAACCTCGCCCTTATCACACACTCCAACAGCGAGTTCTTCATCGACTTCGCCAGTGTGACTCCTGGCTATCCCAAAGCACAGGTAGTCAGCCGTGTCATCATGACACCGGAGCACATCAAGAGGCTCTACCTGGCCCTCAGGGACAACATCAGCAAATACGAGGCTCAGAACGGAGAGATCAAGCTTACCGGCAACACTCCCAAGAACACCATACCTTTCGGTTTCGGCAACACTCCGGAGGCGTAGCCGATGAGACCTGACATAGCTTTTGCGGGAGCCGGAAACGTAGCGTTCCGGTTCTCCCTTGCCCTGCAGGAAAAAGGCTACGATATATCTTTTGTCTACAGCCGGACCGAACGCAGCCGCGACAAACTGGTGCGTGCTCTCCGTGCCAACGGCTCCGACACCCAGGCTGCGGCAGACTACAGAGATCTGGCATCGGCTGACTTGATTTTTATCGCAGTATCGGACGACGCGATAGAGACAGTCGTCCGCGAAATGACCGGGCAACTGGCAGGTATGGAAAAACTGCCGGCAGTAGTCCACACCTCCGGTGCCACCGATATCTCCATACTCAAGCCGCTGGAGGACATAGGCTGCCGCTGCGGCGTAGTCTATCCGCTGATGACTCTCAACCGCAACAAGAACGTGGAGTTCAAGGACGTACCCCTGCTGCTGGAGTCCACCTCACAGGAACTCAGGCCGGTACTGGACTCCATCGCGTCAGACCTGGGCGGCGAGCATTATTTCTACTCGTCCGCAGACAGGCTCAAGATGCATGTGGCCGCCGTATTCACCACCAATTTCGTCAACTACCTTCTAGGGCTGGCATTCCCGATAGTCCAGCATGACCATCCACTGCTTATACCCTCCACGATAGAGGCCGTGCGCAACGCATTCCTGCACACCCCCGCCTCCACTCTTACCGGACCGGCCAGGAGAGGCGACATGGAGACCATCCGCAAGCATCTGGAAGTCCTGGAGAGCATGGGTCTAAAGGAGCAGGAGGAGATATACCGCCTCTTCACTGACAGGATTCTGGAAAAATACCACCACAAATAACAGCACAAGCAAAATGCCCAACTACAACTATAAAGTCCGGCTCCACGGCATACGTGCCTTCGCCTTCGATGTGGACGGAGTCATGACGGACGGTTCCATAATAGCGGCTCCGGACGGAGAGCTGATCCGCACATTCAACGCCAAGGACGGCTTCGCATTCAGAATGTGCCGCATGAAAGGCTATCCGGTGGCCATCATCACTGGAGGCACCTCCGAAGGCATCGTCAGCCGTTTCTCCAGCCTGGGAGTGGACAAGGCTGACATCTATCAGAAATCCCGGGATAAAGTGCCCGACTTTCTGGACTTCTGCAACCGCCACGGACTCAAACCGGAAGAAGTGGCATACGCCGGAGACGATATCCCAGACATCCCCGTGCTGAAAATAGCAGGACTGTCCGTTGCTCCGGCTGACGCAGTCCCCGAAGTCAAGGACATCTGCGACTACGTGTCCCTGTACCTCGGCGGCAGGGGACTGGCCAGGGATCTGGTGGAGCAGGTGCTGAAAGTCCACGGAGACTGGAACCTTGACACCGAAGTCTATTCAAAACTGTTCTGATACACTACGCCATGCTGCTCAAAGACGCTCTTTCAGGCCGGAGAATCGTACTCGGCTCCGCCTCTCCCAGACGCAGGGAGCTCCTGGCCGGACTGGGACTGGACTTTACCGTAGAGGCCACTCCTGGCGCACCCGAGACCTATTCTCCTGGATTAAGACCGGACGAAGTTCCCGTGGCTCTGGCCGCCTCCAAGTCCGAAGGATTCCACCGCCCCCTGGAGCCTGACGAGATACTCATCACAGCCGACACCGTGGTAATCTGCGGGGACGACATACTGGGCAAGCCCTCCGACAGAGAGGATGCGGTGAGAATGCTGCGCGAACTGTCGGGACGCACGCACAGGGTCGTGACCGGAGTATGCATCCGGGACACAGGGCACAGAAGTATATTCTCAAGCACATCCGAAGTGGAGTTCAAAGTCCTGTCGGATGAGGAAATCAACTACTACATAGGACAATACCGTCCGTTTGACAAGGCCGGCGGCTACGGCATCCAGGAATGGATAGGCTATATAGGCATAACCTCCATACGCGGCTCCTACTTCAACATCGTAGGACTCCCCGTACAGAGGCTGTACACTGCTCTTTCCGAGTTTATCGGACTTTGATCATCTCGACCGGCTGCTGACGGACTTTATCCAGTGGAGCCACGGTATATCTCACCTTGGTGAAGTCAATGGATGTCAGGTCTATGCAGCGGATAGTGCTGTTCCAGCACGTGCGCCAGTAGAATTTCAGGCCTTTCGTGTCCGCCGCTGTGGTGAACTGGGTCGCTCCGGGAATATCCACCGGTGCATGGTCTTTCTGACGCTCCACTCCTATCGGTATGTCGAAGTTGTTCAGTATCAGGAAGCAGGACATCACGGTCTCCTCTGCTGTCGGATATTGCGGAGCCGTAGCCTGATAATAAGCAGCACGGACAAATCTAGACGGCGGAGTCACGTCCCCGGGAAGGCCGATCATGCCGGTACCGGCACCGAAGCGGCGCACCTGTGGCCAGGCCGAGAAGGCGTTGCCGTCAGCCTCACCGAAAGCCAGGTTGACGTAGTTGTTCAGGTTGGTCACCTGCCAGGGGAAACCTGGAGCATTGGTCAGCACTCCTATCTCATTCTCATAGAAATTGGTCTTGCCGTCCACTATCTCTATCACTATCTGACGGCCCGAAGGCTCGCCCACTCTCCAGTGCGAGGTGCCGGCCTGCGGATACAGCTTGGTGACTATGATCTCGTCAAAATGGTCTATGACCTCCTGTACCGAAGTGAAGTTGGCCAGAATCCAGCTGACCACCTGCATGTCCGGCACGGTACGGTCCACCTGTGCAGAGTCAAAATCCGGATACTGCCCGTATGCCGGGAAAAAGAACAGTCCGGCTGACAGACCTTTCTCGTTGAGTCCCTCAAGGACGAACTGGTCCTGCTCGGCGGCTACTCCCACATAACCGTATTTGCCGGTGAATATCAGCCCTGTACCACCGGTAGAAGTCAGGGCAGTATGCCTGAAGCCACGGGGAACTATGACATAGCGGCTCTGCAGGTCCGAGCCGCCCCATTCAGCCGTGCGGGCCAGCACATAACTGCCGTCCCCGGCCTTAAAGGATATTCCCGTACATGCCGACATCTCCGAGAATGTGCCGGCCAGGGCTGCTGCGGCTACCGCTGCAGCCCTGATTATGAATGTAGACAATTTCATAGCTTTGAAATTTTCCCAAAAATACATAAAAACAGTGTTCTGCACATTACACAGCCAATACTTCAAAATGATTTTCTAAATCTTGAATATCCTTTGTCTTGACTATTGTTTCATCTGAAATCACCTTCTTCTTATTTTGAGTAGACATAACAGCTTTCAACGTTTTCTCAACATCTACCGGCAAATTCACCAAACATGCTTTGCCATTTTGTATACTATCCTTAAACCGGACATAAAATTCGTCCATAAAACTTCTCGTTGCGAAATGAACATCAGAAAAATCTATAATAATTTCTGTGTCATTTGAATTCTTTATGTAATTGTAAAAATCATCAGCCAATGGACGAGACATCAAATCCCGGCTTAAAATCCTAGATATGTAAAAAACACTCATGATATTGCCTCCATTTATTCAATATAATTAACATATTCAAAGTCTTCATTCCAATATGGAATTCTCAACGCAACAATAGTTCCTTCAAAACGGATACCATACGGCAACTCAAAATAACCTGAGCCCGCCTTAGTTTTGACATATACTGTATCTCCAGATACCATCATATACTGCCCTCCCATTCCATCGACAAGCATCTTTTTTGTCGTACTTATACCATATCCCCTATTTTCCGCATCAGGAAGATTTTTTGCTGAAATACTGAGTCCTGATGACAATTTTTCCTGCTGAACATTTATGTTTTCAATTATTTTCATAACGTTATAATACAACTATACAAAGATAGCGATACATATTGATTATGCAATTATTTCAGCAAGGAATCAGAAGTTTCTCGCTATATTTGCTATTTGCAGTGAAATCTTTTTGCTTTGGATATGGAAAACGAAACAAAAATATCGCGAAGAGGATTTTTGAAAATCACCGGAATAGCCGGTGCGGCGACAGTTCTGGCATCCGGATGCGGACGCAGGAATGACGAAGTCACCGCAGAAGTACCTGAAGGGCAGATGACATACCGCAATCTCAACGGGGACCGGATCTCCCTGCTCGGTTACGGATGCATGAGATGGCCGCAGAAGGCGGCTGCCGAAGGACAGGAGAGCGAGATTGACCAGGAGACGGTCAACGCCTTGGTGGACTACGCCATAGAGCACGGCATCAACTACTTCGACACCGCGCCCACCTATCTTCGCGGATTCTCCGAAGACGCCACGGGCATAGCTCTCAAGCGATACCCGAGAGATTCATATTACATCGCCACGAAGCTGTCCAACTTCGGTGATTCCAGCCGCGAGGGCTCGATGGCCATGTACCGCCAGTCATTCATCGACCTTCAGACCGACTACATCGACTATTATCTGCTGCACTCCATCGGACGCAGCATGGAGGATTTTCAGAAGAGGTATATCGACAACGGTATGCTGGACTTTCTGATAGAAGAACGCAAGGCCGGGCGCATCCGTCACCTGGGATGGTCCTTCCACGGCATCCAGGAAGTATTTGACTATGTGCTGTCCATGCATGACAGGATTCACTGGGACTTCGTACAGATACAGCTCAACTACCTGGACTGGGGCCATGCCACACCGGGAAACGTCAATGCCGAATATCTGTACAGCGAGCTCACCAAGAGAGGCATACCAGCCATCATCATGGAGCCTCTGCTCGGAGGACGCCTGTCCAACGTCCCTGACCGTATCGCCGCCAGGCTCAAGGAGCAGGACCCCGAGAGCAGCGTGGCCTCCTGGGCTTTCCGTTTCGCCGGCTCACCCGGGAATGTCCTGACCGTACTGAGCGGCATGACCTATATGGAGCATCTGCAGGACAACATCCGCACCTACTCTCCTCTCAGACCGCTCACGGACGAGGACCTGGACTTTCTGGAGGAAACGGCAAGACAGATGCACGAATACCCTACCATTCCCTGCAACGACTGCAAGTACTGCATGCCCTGCCCCTACGGCATCGACATACCCGCCATCCTGCTGCACTACAACAAATGCGTCAATGAGGGCAACCTCTCCGTCAGCAGCCGGGACGAGAACTACCGCGAGGCCCGCAGAGCCTTCCTGATAGGCTACGACCGGAGCGTACCGAAGCTTCGCCAGGCCAGCCACTGCATAGGCTGCGGTCAGTGCGTTCCCCACTGTCCTCAGTCAATCAAGATACCTCAGGAACTGCACCGCATCGACCGCTACGTCGAGAAACTCAAACAGGGCATCCTATAGAGGACACCCTGTCTGTTCTTCGTCACAAAGTGAGCTAGTCAACCCAGATCTCGTCGATGAAGATGAAGCCCTCGCCGCCGTGGCCCAGATGCCACTCGGGGATGGTTCCGAAATTCTTGGCGAACACCCTTACGTATCTGGCCTTTACAGGCTTGTCCAGCTTCAGGACGAAATCCCTGGTCTGAATCGTATAGTCCTGCTCGTCCACGGTGTTGTCCACCCTGCCGACCACGGTGAAATTCTGACCGTCGTCCGAAACCGCGTATTCCACGTACTTGGGCATCCATATCCAGGAGCGGACATCCTGACAGTAGCCTGAGCCGACAAGCGTCACCGTTTTCTCCTTACGCAGATCCACTACAGCCGTAAAGTCCGTGTCCTGATAGCCCTGCCAGCCGCCGGTCTTCCAGTTCACGCTGCCGCGCAGACCGTCTATCAGACCGCGCGGGCCGCGGGCATTGTACTGGGGATTGTACTCATTGTCGGTATAGATGTCCATCTCGTCCTTCATCTTGTGGAAGACCGCCGATATCTCGGGACTCTTCTCTCCATCAGGGGACTGGGCATAGATGCTGATGCGGGTGGTCCTGTCGATGGTCACCGGGCCGTCGTACCTGCGGTAGCTGCCGCTGCCCGCCTTGACATACACAGTATTGGCCGGATCTCCGCTGTTCACCCCGACCGTCAGGGTGTCCTCGAAGATGTCCGACGGAGCCTCGAACCACGGATTGCGGACAAAGCCTCTGTAACCTTCGGAGACTGGCCTGTCCTCCACCGCTGAGCCGAAAGCCGTATCCGGCTGTTGGGCCAGAGTGAGATCCAGTTCCCCGCCGGCGATCACATCGCTGAAGCGGATGTAACTTCTGGTGTAGTCCTCTCCGTTCAGACGAGCGGAGGTGATATACCTGTTCCTGTCTATTTTCCCTTTACACCCGGACTTGATGACGAACTGCCTGCCGTTCTCCAGATTGATGGTGATGTTCTTGAATACGGGTGAGCTGAACACGTAGATGTCGCTTCCGGGGGTGACAGGATAGAGACCTATCGCGCTCATCACATACCATGCCGACATCTGGCCGCAGTCATCGTTGCCGCACAGGCCGTCCGGCTGCGACGAATAGAGATTATCCAGGATATGACGCACCTTTTCGTATGTCTTCCACGGCTTGCCCACGTATGCGTAGAGATAGGCCGTCTGATGGCTGGGCTCGTTGCCGTGCGCATACTGTCCCACCAGTCCGGTAATGTCCACCTGCTTGCGGCCCTTGGTGTCGGAGCTGGCCGAGAAGAGCGAGTCCAGCATGGCATCGAAGCCCTCATCACCGCCCAGCAGGGCGATATGTCCGTTGATGTCATGGGGTGCGAAAAAGCTGTACTGCCACGAATTGGCCTCGGTGTAGTGGTTGTTGACCTCGCGGGGCTCGAACGGAGTCAGCCACGCACCGTTCAGCACCGGTCTCATCAACCTGGTCTCAGGATCCAGTACATTGACATAGCTGGCCGAGTAACGCATGTAACGGTCCCTGATATCCGCGTATTCAGCGTCCCCTGTCTTTTCGTAAAGGAAACCGGCCACCTGGGCGATGCACCAGTCATCATAGGCATATTCGAGGGTCTTGGACACCGATTCGTGTTCCTCCTCGGCCGGCACCACATTGCGCATACGGTAGTGCATGATGCCGAACTCATCCTTGTTGGAAGACTCCACCATAGCGTCCAGAAGCTCCCCGGCATCCTCCACGTCTATGCCCTTGGCTATCGCATCGGCAATCACGGACACCGAGTTGTATCCGATCATGCAGTTGGTCTCCCAGCCTGCCAGTTCCCATACCGGCAGCTTGCCGCCCTCACGGTATATGGTCAGGAACGACTTGAGGAAATCCTCCGTCCTGTCCCTCTCTATCAGAGCGAACATCGGATGCAGGGTCCGGAAGGTATCCCAGAGCGAGAACACGGTATAGCGGTCAAATCCCTCCGCCTTGTGGATCTGCCTGTCCATCCCCCTGTACTCTCCGTTGACATCACTGAACAGATTGGGAGCTATTGCCGTATGATACATCGCTGTATAGAAGGTCCGCAGCCTCTCGCGGCTCTCCCCGCCCCCGCGCACGTCTATCTTGGAGAGGTAGGCTTCCCATAGGTCCTGCGTAGAGGCCAGCAGCGCGTCAAAGTCAAAACTGCCCTCAGGCACGTCAGACAGAAGGTTGAGCCGCGCATTATCGGAAGAAACCGAGGAGATACCCACCTTGGCCAGCACCTGGCGCGTACCCTCCGCGAATGTCACCAGCGCACCGTTTTTTCCGAACGGACGGTAATCAGCCATCGGCTCTGAAAACTCTATGTAAAAATGCACCATCTGGTCCTCCGACCAGGACTTTGACCGCCGGAAACCGGTCAGCGCGTTGTCAGATACCTTTTCTATATCTGAGTCCAGAAGGACATCCCTGTGCTCCAGGTCAATGATTATCATCGGCTGCTCTCCGCCAAGACTTTCGTAGGTGTATCTGTGCATTCCGGAACGCGGCCCTGCTGTCAGCTCGGCCAGCACATCCCAACGGTCCAGGTTGACGGCATAGTAACCGGCCGCCGCTTTCTCATTGTCATGGGAGAAATGCGACTGGTACAGTTGCCTGTTCAGCGTGTCCGCGTCATAGGAGGTGACAGGCATCAGGAGCACGTCCCCGTAATCCAGCACTCCGGTTCCGCTCAGGTGAGTGTGGCTGAAGCCGATGATGGTGTCGTCGGAATAATGATAACCGGAACAGCCCTCCCAGGTATCCATCCTGGTATCGGGACTGAGCTGCACCATGCCGAAAGGAGCCGTGGCTCCGGGGAAAGTATGGCCGGTGAAGTCCGTTCCGACCATCGGATCAACGTAATCCACAAGCCGCTGCTCTGTCCGGCCGCATGAGACGGTCATCGCCGTAACTGCCATAAGTACTAGGTTCAGGTAAAATTTTTTCATTAATTTTTTAAATTTATTTTGGTATTTGAAACAATTCTTATACATTTGCAGTCCCAAAACGGAATGCTTCCTTAGCTCAGTTGGTAGAGCACGACACTCTTAATGTTGGGGTCCAGGGTTCGAGCCCCTGAGGGAGCACTGAGA
>CALVDI010000030.1 GCA_944326225.1 uncultured Bacteroidales bacterium
GACGCCTCCTACATCGAGGACCAGATAGAGGCTACATTCACCCAGTATATCCAGCTGCAGAAGATAATCATCATCTTTACCGTGATAGCGATATTCGTCTCGTCCCTCGGCCTGTTTGCCATGAGTACCTACTATATCCGTGCCCGCAGCCGCAACATAGCCGTGCAGAAGGTGTTCGGAGCCGACAAGCGCCTTGTCCTGCGCCAGATAGTCATCTCGTACCTTATGCTCTCGCTCATTGCCTTCGTAGTCTCCGTGCCCGTCAGCTGGCTGCTGACCAGCTCATGGCTCAACCAGTTCTCCTACAGCGCGGGTGCCTGGCTCCAGTGGGTCCTTATCCTTGCCTCCGGAGTGCTCTCCTGCGGCATTGCCTTCCTCACCATCCTCTACCAGAGCATCGTGGCCATCAATACTCCTCCGGTCATTGCGCTGCGCAAGGAGGACTGATTACTTTTTCCGCTTGACGGTATTTGTGAGTTCTCTCACTTCTTCGGGAGGGATCGTATGACATAGGTTGTCGAAATTTTCGATAACCTCTGTTGTTTAAGGTCGAATTTTTCGACCTTAAATTGTTTTTCCGTCAGTAGTGATAGGATAATAGTTTAAGTTTCCCTACTCCTTCCGAATGAGTCAGATACTTGCCGAAGGAATTACAGCCAGCGGAGGATACGCGCGGGATTGCCGGCGGCAACGGCGTGAGGAGGGACATCGCGGGTGACGACACTGCCTGCTCCGACAACGGCTCCTTCGCCGATGGTCACTCCTGGAAGTACGGTTACATTGCCCCCGAGCCAGACACTGTCCCCGATGGTGATGGGCAGGGCTTTCTCGGTACCCTTGTTGCGCTCCTGGGCGTCGAGTGGATGGACTGCGGTGAGCAGGCTGCAGCCCGGGCCGATGAAGACGTGGCTGCCGATTGTGACAGGGGCCTCGTCGAGAACGGTCAGGTTGAAGTTGATGTAGGTGTCATCGCCTATGGATATATGGGTGCCGTAGTCGCAGAAGAAGGGGGAGAGGATGGTGACCCCGCGTCCCATGTGTCCGATGATGGACCTGAGCAGGATGTCCCTGGTGGCTGTATCCCTGGGGTGCAGCCGGTTGAGCTCATAGATCTTGTCGCGGCAGGCCATCAGCTCCGCCGTCAGCTCGGGGTTGCCCACGGCGTCGTACCATTCGCCGCTGAGCATTTTTTCTTTTGCAGTAGTCATTTCGTGTGTGCAGTCGGTTAATCGCGTGCGCAAAATTACTATCTTTGCCATCACGAAACAATAAATAACAACAGATATGGAATTCAAATACGAGGAACTTTTCCAGATGGGTGAGGATACTACCAAGTATCATCTTGTCACCAAGGACTATGTGTCTACCGCTCAGTTCGAGGGCGATGAAATTCTGAAAGTCGATCCCGAGGGACTCAGGCTGATTGCCCGCCAGGCTTTCCACGATGTGGCCTTCATGCTCCGTCCCGAGCACAACGAGATGGTGGCCAAGATTCTCAATGACCCCGAGGCCAGCCGCAACGATAAGGCCGTGGCCCTGACCATGCTGCTCAACGCCGACGTGGCCAAGAACCAGAAGCTGCCTTTCTGCCAGGATACAGGTACAGCCATCGTAGTGGCCAAGAAGGGCCGCAGGGTATGGGTGGACAAGACTGCCGACGGCTCCCGCATCAGCGACGAGGAGGCCCTGCAGCACGGCGTATACGACACCTACACCACTGACAACCTGCGTTATTCCCAGACTCTTCCCTTAGACATGTACAAGGAGAAGAACTCAGGCAACAACCTGCCTGCTCAGGTGGACATCTACGCCACCGAGGGCGGCGAGTACAAGTTCCTGTTCATCGCCAAGGGCGGCGGCTCGGCCAACAAGACCTTCCTCTTCCAGGAGACCAAGGCCCTGCTCAATCCCGAGAAACTCGAGAACTTCCTGATCGAGAAGATGAAGACCCTCGGTACGGCAGCCTGCCCTCCCTACCACATCGCATTCGTAATCGGCGGCTCATCGGCCGAGACCAACCTCAAGACCGTCAAGCTCGCCTCCGCCAAGTACTATGACAACCTGCCCACTACCGGCGACGACCTCGGCCGCGCCTTCCGCGACATAGAGCTGGAGCAGAAGCTCTTCAAGGCAGCCTGCAACATCGGCCTCGGCGCCCAGTTCGGCGGCAAGTACTTCGCCCACGACATCCGCGTGATCCGTCTGCCCCGTCACGGCGCGTCCTGCCCCGTCGGCCTCGGAGTATCCTGCAGTGCCGACCGCAACATCAAGGGTAAGATCAACAAGGACGGTATCTGGCTCGAGGACCTGGACAGCAACCCCATCCGTCTCGTTCCCGAGCAGCTGCGCGGCGGCTTCGCAAAACATTCCGGAGGTGTGAAAATAGACCTGAACCGCCCGATGAAGGAAGTCCTCGCCGACCTGTCCCAGTATCCCGTATCGACATTCCTCCTGCTCAGCGGCACCATCATCGTAGGCCGCGACATCGCCCACGCCAAGCTGAAAGAGCGCATCGAGAGCGGAGAGGGCCTGCCCCAGTACATGAAGGAGCACCCGATCTACTATGCCGGCCCCGCCAAGACCCCCGAGGGAATGCCCTCCGGCAGCTTCGGCCCCACCACCGCCGGCCGTATGGACAGCTACGTTGACCTCTTCCAGGAGAATGGCGGCAGCATGATCATGATCGCCAAGGGCAACCGCAGCCAGCAAGTGACCGACGCCTGCAAGAAGCACGGCGGTTTCTACCTCGGCAGCATCGGCGGCCCCGCTGCCATCTTAGCTCAGGACAATATCAAGAAGGTCGAGCTTCTCGAGTATCCCGAACTCGGCATGGAGGCCATTTGGAAAATCGAGGTAGTCGACTTCCCCGCCTTCATCCTCGTGGACGACAAGGGCAACGACTTCTTCAAGACTGTCCTCAAATAGGGAGACCGTCAGGATTTTTAAGGAAAATGGCCCGGTCCTGCAAGTTCTGCGGACCGGGCTTTTTCATGCTCATTCCTTGGTCTTGAAGGACAATATGTGAACAGTGACCCCGGCGGCAATGGCGGCCAGCAGAACTCGCAGCCACAGCTGGTGGACCAGGAAGATACTCAGGGCAATGGTCAGCCACAGGGTCGTGACCGAGACGGCCTTCACCCTCCGGGAGATGCACTTGTGCTCCTGGAAGTCCCTTATGTAAGGCCCCAACTTGGGATGCGCCATCAGCCAGGCATGCAGTCGCGGCGCCCCCTTCATCCAGCACCACGCCGTCAGCAGCAGGAACGGAGTGGTCGGCAGCACCGGCAGGAACATCCCCGCCACTCCAAGCCCCAGCGATACGGCACCCAATATGATCAGCAGATAATTCATGACTCTAATTCACGCCCCAAAAGTAACAAAAATCATTTGTCCGCCTCTTCCCGGCCACATTATCCATCCTCCTTTTCACAACGGCAGCAAAACCCGCAATTCGGTGCCGTTGCGGCAACTGTATTTCTCGTGAACCATCTCCACAAACCCTGTACGGCCAATTAATCACCCCGTCCTGGAGCATACTCAAAAGCGGATTCCGAGAAGTAGTAGTATTCTTATCACCTAAGTCTGTTATTGTAAGTATTGTGATAAAATGCTAAAATTCAATGTATTATACTAGTTGTTGGAATTACAGACACAGAGGGGCATGCCGCTATACAACAACGCTTTATGAGAGATGCTTCAAAACAGACAGAAGGCAGAAGTAGTTTGTAGTAAACACATAAATGTGGCATAACGCTGAGTTACTACTTTATCTATGATTTTTTATGAGATAAAGTACCAGCTCAATGCTAAGACGGGGAACCGCCATCATCAAGGTGTTCCTGACTATCATCCAGTTGTTATCAAAAACAGTTAAAGTAAGGTGTACCAAGATAAAAGATGGCCAGACAGTATGCGTATCAGTAGTTGAGGCCGAACCACCAGAGCGGAAGGATGTTGCCGGAGGAGAATTCGATGCCGTCCCTGACGATGTGGCCCTCTTCGGCGGAGGCAAGCTGCTTGCGGCCTTTGGACTTGCCGCCGGTTTCGAAGGTGCGGCTGCCTATCCGGAAGTCGGAGATGGCGGAGGATCTGACCTGGTTGCGGACCCGGGTCTGGTTCAGGAAGAATGTCTCGCGGAGGCTGCCGGTGTCAGATTCGCTTTCCGCGAGCGCGTAAATAAGGTTGGGATTGTCCAGATAGACCTTCTCGACTTTGCCCAGTCCGCGGATGCCGCCGGTGTCGTCCCTGAGCTGCGCAATCATCCCTGCATCCTCAATATATTGAAAGTAGTCCGGCATCTGGTTGCGCCCGGCTTCTATGAGGTCCGCGAGTTTACTCATGTTGGGCTTGAAGGGGACACTCTTGGCTATGATGGCAAGCAGTTTCTTGAACTTGCGTCCCATAGAGGCCGGCAGGTCGGCGAAGACGGGAATGTCGTTTTCCAATGTGATATTGATAATCTGCCGGAGTTTTTCTTCGAAGCCCGGGTCTCTGGAGAAAGGGTAGTAGCCTCGTTTCAGATAGTCCTCGAACAGCAGCAGGGGCGTCTTTATGTTGAAGGTCTCTGGCTTGCCGGCAATGATGTCGTCAAGAGTGAGGGCGGGTACCCGTACATCGTGGTAGAGATGCAGGTATTCTCTGAATGACAGTCCGTAGAGATGGTAGAGAACGGCCCTGCGGCTGAGGTCCGACGTGCCTTTTGTCAAGTCCAGGACGGAGGAGCCGGAGAATACCACCTTCAGTTCGCTGTAGTAGTCGTAGATGAGTTTCAGCTCCCTTGACCACTCCTTGTATTTATGAATCTCGTCGATGTAGAAATAGTGTATGCCCCGCTGGACCAGAAGCCCGGCGAGGTCGAGCAGGCGGTGGCTGCTGAAATAGATGTCGTCTGCATTGACATACAGCACGTCGTCCGGGTTCATATCCTGCTTGATGTGCTGCAGCATCAGTGTGGTTTTCCCTACGCCTCTCGGCCCTTTGATGCCGATTATGCGGTTGCGCCAGTTGATATCGGAGTAGAGGTATCTGTTGAAGGCTGTGTCGGTTTCGCGCAGCAGTTTCTTGTAGAAGGCTGTTAAAGTTTCCATGCTGTAATTTTTTTGCAAATATAGCAAAATTGCACTTGCGAAGTGCAAAAATGTGAAAAATTTGCACTTCGTAAGTGCAAATTAGAGATTTCTCCTACGGCCGAGGAAGTAGTAGAGAGCGATGGCGGCGGTGGTGAGGGCTTCGGAGACGGCCATGGCGAGCCAGATGCCGGCGTCTCCGAGCAGGCGGGGCATGATGATGAAGCTCGGGACAATGAAGACGAGGCCGCGCAGGCAGGCGAAGAGCATGGCGGGCTTCATCTTCTCGAGGCTCTGGAGGAGGCCGATGGAGGCTACGTTGGTGACGTAGAAGATGTAGCCGAGGGCGAAGAGGGGCAGGCCGTCGATGGCGATGCGGGCGGCGTTGCCTTCCTGGCCGATGAACAGGCCTACGAGGGGGCCGGGCAGGAGCACGAATAGCATCATGCCTATGAAGCCGCAGATGACGGCGGTGATTATCGACAGGCGGCTGACGGATAGGACGCGGTCCATCTTGCCGGCTCCGTAGTTGAAGCTGACTATCGGCTGGGCGGACTGGGCCACGGCGTTGCCGAACATGAAGACGAAGGGGGTGTAGTAGCAGGCCACACCGAAGGCGCCTACGCCGTCGTCTCCGAGGTAGCGCATGAAGACCTGGTTGCCCATGAACATGAGGACGGCGATGGTGGCCTCGCCGAGCAGGGCGGGGGAGCCTATCTTGCACTGGTAGCCGATGTTGCGCATGCTCAGGCGCATGCTCTTGCGGCTCATTTTCAGCTTTATCAGACGCACCACCCTGGCCCGCAGCAGCAGGTAGCCGATGCCCATGCAGCCTCCCACGACGATGCTGATGCCGGTGGCTATGGCCGCGCCCTTGACGCCCATGTCGAGGGGGAAGATGAAAAGCCAGTCGAGGACGGTGTTGATGATGGCCGTTATGACCGAGCACCACATGGCGTACTGCGGTGCTCCGTCCAGGCGGATGATGAAGAGCGACACCGAGAGCCACATCTGGAAGGGCAGGGCCGGGACTATCCACAGCAGGTAGTCCAGCACGAGGGGCATCAGGTGCTCCGAGGAGCCGAGCATCCGGGCCGTGGTCTCGGGGAAGGTCATGATGAGACCTGCTACGAGCGCGGCTATGATGGTCACGAAGAGTATGGCCTGGGTGACATTGAGCCGGGCGGCCTTGACCTTGCCGCGGGCCAGGTGTATCGAGGCCACTACGGAACTGCCCGCTCCGGCCATCAGACCGAGACCGGTGAATATCATCCACACGGGCACGCAGATATTGACGGCGGCGATTCCGTCGCTGCCTACTCCGTGACCTATGAAGATACCGTCGATGGCTGTGACCGCCGACATGCTCACCATTCCCAGCAGGGTAGTAACGAAATACTTACCGAACAGGGACGGAATGTTTACTGTTCCAAAATCGATAGCATCGCGCTGCATATTACAGCTTGCGCTTGATCTCGACGATCTGGTAGGCCTCGATAGTGTCGCCGACCTTGATATCGTTGTAGCCGTCGATGTTCAGACCGCAGTCCATGCCGGCTGCGACTTCCTTGACATCGTCCTTGAAACGCTTGAGCGAGCCGAGCGCGCCTGTGTAGACCACGATGCCGTCGCGGATGACACGTACCTTGGAACTGCGGGTGATCTTGCCTTCCTTGACCATACATCCGGCGATGGTGCCGACCTTGGATATCTTGAAGGTCTCGCGTACTTCGGCGGTGGCGGTGACTTCCTCTTTCTCCTCGGGAGCGAGCATACCCTCGATACCGCTCTTGACCTCGTTTATCGCATCATAGATGACGGAGTAGAGACGGATCTCGATCTCCTCTTTCTCAGCCAGACGGCGGGCGTTGGCCGAGGGCCTTACCTGGAATCCGATGATGATGGCGTTGGATGCGGCGGCCAGCAGGACATCGGATTCGGAGATGGCACCGACGGCCTTGTGGATTACGTCCACATGTATCTCCTCGGTGGAGAGCTTGATGAGGGAGTCGGAGAGAGCCTCGATGGAGCCGTCCACGTCTCCTTTGACGATGATGTTGAGCTCCTTGAAGTTGCCGATGGCGATACGGCGTCCGATCTCCTCGAGGGTAATGTGTTTCTGAGTCCTCAGACCCTGGATGCGCAGGAGCTGCTCGCGCTTGTTGGCCAGGTCCTTGGCTTCTTTCTCATCGCCCATGACGTTGAATGTCTCGCCGGCAGTCGGGGCTCCGTTGAGTCCGAGCACAGACACAGGAGTGGAGGGGTCTGCCTCGGATACTTTCTGTCCGCGCTCGTTGAACATGGCCTTGACCCTGCCGTAATAGCTGCCGCTGAGGATGATGTCTCCCACGTGGAGGGTGCCGTTCTGTACCAGGACAGTGGCCAGATAGCCGCGTCCTTTGTCGAGGGAGGACTCGATGACCGTACCTTTGGCCATGCGGTTAGGGTTGGCCTTGAGTTCAAGCAGGTCGGCTTCCAGCAGGACTTTCTCAAGGAGCTTGTCCACGTTGGTGCCCTTCTTGGCCGATATCTCCTGACACTGATACTTGCCGCCCCAGTCCTCCACCAGGATGTTCATGTTGGCAAGCTGCTCGCGGATGCGGTCGGGATTGGCCCCCGGCTTGTCTATCTTGTTGATGGCAAATACCATGGGAACGCCGGCGGCCTGGGCATGGTTGATGGCCTCTATGGTCTGGGGCATGATGGCATCGTCGGCGGCCACGATGATGATGACCAGGTCGGTGATCTTGGCTCCTCGGGCACGCATGGCGGTGAAGGCCTCGTGACCCGGAGTGTCGAGGAAGGTGATGCGCCGGCCGTCGGGCAGCTGGACATTGTATGCTCCTATGTGCTGTGTGATGCCTCCGGCCTCTCCGGCTATGACGTTGGACTTGCGGATGTAGTCCAGCAGGGATGTCTTACCGTGGTCCACATGACCCATGACGGTGATGATGGGAGGACGCTCTACCAGATCTGCCGGATCGTCCACTTCCTCCTGGATCTCGCTTTCCTCATCGGCGGATACGAACTGTACCTCGTAGCCGAATTCTTCGGCCACCAGCACGAGGGCATCGGCATCGAGACGCTGGTTGATGGAGACCATCAGGCCCAGGTTCATGCAGGCCTCGATGACTTTGGTCACCGGGATGTTCATCATGACTGCCAGATCGTTGACTGTCACGAATTCGGTCATCTTGAGTATTCTGCTCTCAAGCTGCTGCTGCTCGCGGGCCTCCTCCATCTTCTGGGAGATCATCTCGCGTTTCTCTCTCTTGTGCTTGGAACTCTTGGTCTTTCCCTTGCCTTCGGTCATACGGGCGTAGGTCTCCTTGATCTGCTTCTGTATCAGATCCTCGTCTATCTCCACACGTACAGGCTTGGGTTTCTCCTTGCGGTTCTTCCTGTCCTTGTTGTCACCGCCTTTCTTGTTGCGGTTCTTCTGACTGCCGGAGTCCACTTTGGTTATATCCACCTTCTCGCCCTGGCCCTTGATGCGCTCGCGCTTGCGGTGGCCGTTTCTGTCGCCTCCTGAAGTGTGTTTCTTCTCGAAGGCGGACAGGTCTATCTTGCCGCTGATGACAGGACCGGCGAGTTTCTCGACCTTTGTCTCGATGTGCTCCACCTCATGTCTCTCGGGATGCTTTTCCGCGGCATTGTCTTTCGCTTTTACCTCCTTTGCCGTCTCCTTGGCCGGGGTTGGCTTGGCAGGAGACGGTGCAGGCTGGGGCTTCGACGGCTTTTTGTTCAGGTCTATCTTGCCGAGAATCCTGGGGCCGACATGACCGGTGCCGTTGTCAGCGACGGTCGGCTCCGGCTTTGCCTTGGGCTCTTCCGGAGTCTTTTCTTCCTTTACCGGAGCCGGAGTCTCCGCAGCCGGAGCGGCGGCCTCCTGTGCAGCCGGAGCAGGAGCCGGTTCAGGTCTGTGGGTGTCATCATCTTCTTTCACGGGCGCAGGATCGGCCTTCTTCTCCGTGATGGCGGGTTCAGGAGTGGAAGGATGATCGATGGTTGTGGTCTTGATGATGACCTCGTCCTCAAACGGTTCCTCTTCAGGTTCCTGTTTCTGGGTCTCTTTCTTGGTGATTTCCTTAATCTTGATGGATATTTTCGCAGACTCCTCCTTTATGCGCTGGTCTTTGGCATACTCCTTCTTGAGAAGCTCGTATTCCTCACCGCTGATCTGCGCACTGGGATGGGCCTCCACCTCATATCCTTTCTTGCTGAGAAACTCCACCAGGGTTCCCAGCCCGATATTGAATTCCTTAAGTACTTTGTTGATTCTTATTTTCTCTTGTCCCGCCATATATCACTTGTTTTAAATTATTGTTCAAATTCAGCTTTCAGTATCTTCTGTACTTCCACCACTGTCTCCTCATCGAGGTCGGCTCTGTGGCAGATCTCCTCTACGGGAAGCGCGAGCACGCTCTTTGCGGTGTCGCAGCCGATGCCCTTGAGGGCGTCGATGATCCACTGCTCGATCTCGTCGTTGAACTCGTCGAGCATTACGTCCTCTTCCTCTTCGCCGCCTTCGCTGTCCCTGAATACGTCTATCTCGTAGCCGGCAAGCTGTCCTGCAAGCTTGATGTTGCTGCCGCCCTTGCCGATGGCCAGGGATACCTCAGAGGGACTGAGGTTGACGCGGATGTGCTTGGTCTCCTCGTCTATGGACATGGACGATATCTTGGCCGGACTGAGGGCCCTCTGGATGAGAAGCTGGGTGTTGGAAGTCCAGTTGATGATGTCGATGTTCTCGTTGCGCAGCTCGCGGACGATGCTGTGGATACGCGAGCCCTTGACACCGACGCATGCTCCTACAGGGTCGATGCGCTCGTCGTAGGACTCGACGGCCACCTTGGCCCTGTCACCGGGGATGCGCACCACTTTCTTGATAGTGATGAGTCCGTCGAAGATCTCGGGCACCTCCTGCTCGAAGAGTCTCTCCAGGAAAGCGGGAGACGTACGCGACAGGGTGATGACGGGAGTATTGTTTCTCATCTCCACGCTCTCGATGACAGCCTTTACGGTCTCGCCTTTCTTGAAGTAATCGGAAGGAATCTGCTCCGACTTGGGCAGCACCAGTTCGTTGCCGTCCTCGTCCATGACCAGCACTTCCTTTTTCCATACCTGATAAACCTCGCCTACCAGTATCTCATGTATACGGTCCTTGTATTTGTTGTAGAGATTGGCTTTCTCGATGTCGGCGATACGTCCCTGAAGGTTCTGGCGCAGGTTGAGGATACCCCTGCGGCCGAAGTCCGACAGCTTGACCTCTTCCGGGAAATCCTCTCCCACCTCGTATGAGGGATCGATCTTGTGGACTTCCTCAAGCGATATCTGGGTGTTGGGATCCTCGACTTTCTCGACCACTTCCCTGTTTCTCCAGATCTCAAGGTCGCCCTTGTCGATGTTGATGATGATGTCAAAGTTGTCGGCCGAGCCGTACATCTTAATCAACTGGGTGCGGAAGATGTCTTCCAGCACGCTCATCATGGTAGGTCTGTCGATGTTCTTGAGCTCCTTGAACTCGGCAAACGTACTTATCAGGTTTACTTCCATGTCGGTTGTTGTTAATTGTTATCTATATCATTTTCATTATTGTCGCAGTTGTCTCCTGCAGAGCTGACCATCAGGGAGAAATCCTCCTTGTCCCGGTCCAGTCCGGCTTCTATGAAGCGGCTCAGGGCCACGCAGTCATCTATGCACACCGGTCTGTCCAAAGCCCTGAAGAACACTTTTATGTTGTTGGCCTTGTTGACCTTCACGTCTACGAGGACCAGTCTGTTGTCCTCCATGTACTTTTCTACAATCTGTTCTATGGTGCGTTTCTCAATCATCTGATGCGGTTTTACGGGAGTGGCTAATAAGACGAAAGGGACTCGCCGTCCCTTTCCACTATCCTTTATCGCGACAAAAGTAATGGTTTTGTGCTGATAATCCAAAAAAAATTATTTTCTTTGCACAATTATTTAATGGCGAATTAGACTTATAATGGAGGTAAGTGCAAAACAGATAGCTGAGCATCTTGGAGGCGAGATCGTCGGAAATCCCGATGTGACAGTCTCTTCCGTGGCTCGTATAGAGTCCGGCAAGCCCGGGACACTCTGTTTTCTGGCCAATCCCAAATACGAACATTACCTTTATACCTGTAAGGCCAGCATAGTTCTCATAAACAAGTCCTTTGAACCCAAGGAGGCCGTATCGCCCACCTTGGTGAGGGTGGACAATGCCTATGAGGCTGTAGCATCGCTTCTGGACCTGCTCAACACGATGAAGGCCGCCAGACGCCGCGGCAGGGCATGGTCATCTCATGTGGCGTTCTCGGCAAGGCTTGGAAAAGGTGTCTATGTGGGAGCCAATGCCTATGTGGGCAAAAAGACAACGGTAGGCCGTAATACACAGATATATCCTTTAGTATATATTGGAGAAGGTGTCACAATCGGCGAGAACTGCATTATATACCCGGGAGTGAAGATATACAGGGGCTGCAGGATAGGCAACAACTGCATCATACAGGCAGGGGCTGTCATAGGCTCGGACGGCTTCGGTTTCGCTCCTACGGAGGACGGCTCATACAAGAAGATACCTCAGACCGGAATAGTCACCATAGAGGACAATTGCGAGATAGGGGCCAATACGGTGATAGACCGCTCTACTATGGGGACGACGCTTATCGAGAAAGGCGTGAAGCTGGACAATCTGATACAGGTGGCGCATAATGTGGTGATAGGTTCCAATACCGTGATAGCAGCACAGACCGGCATTGCAGGCTCCACCAAAATAGGCCGCTCGTGCATGTTCGGCGGTCAGGTCGGCATAGCCGGTCATATCAATATCGCGGACGGCACGAAGCTTACGGCTCAGGCCGGGGTGCAGAGTGATATAAAGGAAGAAGGGAAGGTGTACATGGGAAGTCCGGCATTTGAGCACATAAGCTTCATGAGGGCATATGCCCTGTTCCGCAGAAGCGGTATGAAAAAATAATTTAACTGCGATTTTATGTCAGACAGACAGAAAACTCTTAAGAGAGAATATATATTTGAGGGAAAGGGACTGCATTCGGGGCAGAATGTGAGGATGAGGATCTCGCCGGCTCCCGTTAATCATGGAATAAGATTCAGACGTGAGGATCTGGGAAACAGTTCATGTATAGAGGCTGTTGTAGATTATGTTACTTATACTCAGCGGGGTACTACGCTGGAGAACGGTGAGGTGAGGATATCTACGCTGGAGCATCTTATGTCGGCATTCTACGGCTTGGGCGTAGACAATGCCCTGGTAACAGTCGATAATTTCGAGGTTCCCATATTAGACGGCAGTTCTCTGCCCTATGTGCGGGCTATATCCGCGGACGGTCTGGTGGAACAGGATGCCTTCAGAAAGTATTTTACAGTAAGGGAGACAATCCATTATAAGGACGATAAGTCAGGATCCGAGATAACAATATTCCCGGCCGAGGATTTTTCGGTGGATCTGACTATAGACTTCAATTCACATGTGCTTGGGGTTCAGAAGGCACATTTTGATAAAAATACTGATTATGCGGAGGAGATAGCTCCCTGCCGCACTTTTGTGTTTTTTCATGAACTGGAGTTCCTTTTCAAGAATAACCTTATAAAGGGCGGAGACCTTGAAAATGCTGTCGTTATCGTGGAACATCCGGTTCCGGACGTGGACCTGGCCCGTATGGCGGCGCTTTTCAACGTGGAGAAAGTGGACAGGCTTCCCGAAGGTTATCTGGACAACGTCCGTCTACATTTCCCGAACGAGTGCGCCCGGCACAAGCTGCTGGATCTTCTTGGGGACTTCTCTCTGGTTGGCAGACGCATAAAGGGACATGTAGTGGCAGATAAGTCCGGGCATAAGATCAATACGGCAGTGGCACGGATTATGAGGGAAGAGATATTGAAACATGAAAACAATTAAACAGATATGATGCAATTTTCAGCAGTACATCCCAATGCCAAGATTGCCGCGAATGTGGAAATAGGACCTTTCTGCTATATCGCGGAGAATGTTGAGATAGGCGAGGGATGTGTCATTGGTCCTCACACGACGATTTTCGATTATGTTAAGATAGGCAGAAACTGTAAGATATTCCCCGGAGCTGTAGTCGGTGCGATCCCTCAGGATATGAAATTTGCCGGTGAGGTTACCTGGGTGGAGATAGGTGACAATACGGTTATCCGTGAGTGTGCTACTATCAACCGCGGAACGGCTGCCAGTGGCAAGATGCTGACCAAGATAGGAGATAACTGCCTCATCATGTCGTACGCGCATGTCGCGCATGACTGCAGAATAGGCAATCATGTGATACAGACAAGCTATACAGGTCTGGCCGGGGAGACGGAAGTGGACGACTGGGCTATTATAGGAGGAGGCTCACTGGCGCACCAGTTCACCCGCATCGGTATGCATGCAATGGTCTCCGGAGGTTCACTGATAGGAAAGGATGTGCCTCCATATGCGATGGCTGGGCGCAATCCTTTGTCTTTCTGCGGACTCAATAATGTCGGCCTGCGCCGCCGTGGCTTCACCAATGAGCAGATTGACCGTATCCGCGAGATATACCGTATCATCTACAACAGCGGTCTTAACCGCAGTGACGCCTGCCGAGAAGTAGAGAGAGAAGTGCCGCCGTGCATTGAGCGGGACAATATTCTCAATTTTATCAGAGCATCCAAACGCGGAGTTATCAGGTATTCAGATCTGTCGGCCGATGAATAATGTCATCGGCAGTGCTATAGTGCCCACCGCATATTTTCCTCCGGTGGAGTACTTTATGGCCGCAGCCGCGACCGGACATCTCCTGATAGAGGACAGTGAGTCCTATGTGAAGCAATCATACAGAAACCGTTGCAGGATATATGCCTGCGACGGTATTTTGTCTCTGACTGTTCCCGTGTCCGCTCCGGACGGAGACAGAGGGATAAGGTCGGTCAGGATAGATTATTCGAAGTCCTGGCTTCAGCAGCATAAGCGGGCCCTGGTGTCGGCCTATCGCACATCAGCGTTTTTCGAGTATTATCAGGACGATATATTCGCTATTCTGGATTCTCGTCCGCAGACTCTTTTTGAACTCAATACGGCTCTTGCAGTCAGGTTGCTGGAACTGCTGGGACTCAGATGCCGGGTCTCCTTCACCGGAGAATATCTCCAGGAGTATGGCCCGGATGTCCTGGACCTGCGCGATGCCATACATCCTAAAAAACCGGTCCCTAATATGTTTAAAGACCGGTATAAGCCATATTATCAAGTGTTTTCCGATAGATCCGGTTTTATTCCTGGCCTTTCTGTACTGGACCTTCTCTTTAACGAAGGACCCAATGCATTGTCATTTCTTTAGAATCTCCATCCCAGGGTCAGCAGAATTTTCCAGTTCCACGCAGTCTCGCTGACAACAGGAGCCTGATTTCCGTCATAGTCATTGTACAGATGGAAGTCGAGTCTGTTCTTGTTGCATTGCTGCTGATAGGCCGCATCTATGAAGAAACCGGATGCCGAGCGGAATCCGATACCGGCGGATGCATAGTGGCGGCTGTCATCGAAGTTGACGTGAGGAGAACTGTAGTAGTTGTAACCGAGTCTCAGGGCCAGCTGCGGCAGAGGCCAGGCCTCTATGCCGGCGCGCACATTGTTCACTGCCTGATAGTATGTGGAGATATATTCGTTGTCGTAGGAAAAAGCCCGGCTGTTGCCGTTGTTGTCGGCAAGTACCATACTCGAGTAATCAGTCCTCTCAAAGTCTACAGACAGAGCAAGATAACCGCCGAAAGTGTATCCTATTCCAAGGTTCCACCTGAAGGGAGAGGTCAGTCTGTAGGAGTTCTGGCCGAGCGGAGAGTCGATATAGGCTCTTCCGTATTGGGCAGTGTTACCGCCCATGCTTTCCATCCAGGTCTCGTTGAGGAACATCCATGTGGGAGTAGAGATGGAACCTCCGATGGTGAGGCCGACTGCGGGACGGACTATGAAACCGGCCTCAAGGTTGACACCGAGCCCTGAAGTGGTCATGCGGTATTCACGTGTAAAGTCCGTGAATCCTGTCTCGAACAGGGTAGGGTCGGCTGCAGTTTCCGAAACAGCGGTGTATTCATTCATCCATATGCTCTGCAGTGTCAGATTGACTCCGAAGAAAAAGATGTTGCTTACGTTGCCGGAAGCATTTATGACGATGTCTTCTACATATCCGGTCCTCTCCTTGTAATATTCCTGGACGAGGGTTCCCGGAATATAGAATTTCCCGTCACGAGAGATATTCTCAGTGGCCCCGATGAAGTATCCCGGAACTCCGGACAGAGAGTCTGTCAAGCCTGCGTTCCATGCCAGGATGCCAGTCCAGTTTCCGGGATAGTCGTAGAAAGGAAGGTCGGGATTGTGTTCGGGAAACGTAAGTCTGTCGCCGTTGAGACCGGTCATGGATGCTGCGAGACTTCCCAGATAGCTGGAAGAGTTCTGTAGACCTAGACCGGAGCTGCGGTAGGCGAAGTTGTTGGTCTGGTTGGCGGTTATTGCGAAATTGAAGTTGAGCAGCCCTCGTGTCCTGCCTGTGTCAAAGGTTCCGACCCAGCCTATATTTGATAGGGAGAGACGGCTTTTTGACGACTTTATGGAGTTGTCCAGAAATCCGGTACCTGTGACTCCGGTGTACACGGACGGGGTGATGGTAATCTCGGAATATCTGTATATCGCGGATGCTGCCGGGTTGTAGGATATGGCTCCAAGATCACCGCCCAGTGCGGTCATGGCGTTGCCCATACCTACGCTTCTGGCTGTTCCGTCATAATATTGACTGGACAGCAGCAGGGCGTTGCTGAAATACTCCGGAGTCAACTGGGCATAGGATTCCATTGCGCTGATAAGCAGCGCGGATGTTATGATAAGCAGTTTTCGGTTCATGATGTGTATTGATTATCTCCTTACACTTCCGCCTCCACTGCGGGAGCCTCCTCCGGAGTATGACCGGGAGCCTCCGCTTGTGAATGATGAGCGGGACACGTTTCTTGTGCTTCCGCTGTTGAAGCTTCTGGATGAATTATTTGTGTTACTTCTATTGAATACAGAGTTGTTGTTGCGTCGGTATTCAGTAGATCTGCCTACGGTTGCCGTATTGCGGTTGTATCCGCTGCTGTAACGGCTGTTGACGGCAGTCCTGCTGCTCTCAAACGGACTTCTGAATCCCGCGTCAGTGGATGATGCGGGCCTGCGGAATGTGGATCCTGAGTTGAGCCGGCCGATATTTGCAGTCCTTCCTTTAACAGCCGCTCCTGAGCTTACGTATCTTTCTCCGAGATTGACTTTTGCTGCGGTGTATGTCCTTCCTGCACTGGCTCTGTAGCCCGTGGTTGATGCTGAGGGTCTTGTCGTAGCAGTGCGGCCTCTTACTACGGAGACAGCCGGTTGCCTTGAGGTACCTGGGAGATCTCTGTTGATGCTACCGGTGCCGCGCACGGTGCCGGCGGCAATAGTCCGTCCTCCTCCGGTAAGACCGGTTCTCATGCCTGTGGTGCGTTTACCATGATATGTGGGTTGGAAGGAAGCGACCGGATATCCCCATGGTCCGTACCAGGGGTCATACCATCCGCCCCAGTAGCCGCCCCACCACGGGCCGTACCATCCCCAGCTGTTCCATGCGAAGCTCCATCTCCAGCCGTAACTGGGATACCACGGGTCGTATATGCCCGGGAACCAGGGCGAGTACCAGTTGTACCAGTCAGCCCAGCTTGAGTATCTGCCCCATGGACCGAACATGTCCCAGTAACGCCAGTCCCAGTATGAGCAATAGGTGTCGTAACCGAGCAGATTGTATTCGTACCAGTTGTCCACGTTGATGTTGACCGGAACAGCGTTAGCCGTAGCGGCTGATGTTATGCTGTTTGTGCCGTTTATGCTTGCAAGCATTATGGTGTCCGAGAAGCGGGCTGCTTCCTGTCTTGTCTTCTCGATGAGGTCCTGCATCTCCTGACGGTCCTCGGCCAGCTGCTGGCGGGACTCCTTGTCAGGTCTGTAATATATGCCGTCTTCGAAAGCGGAAGAGGCATAATAGGATGATGTTCCGCAGGAGGACAGCAGCGCTGCGGAGCATATGGAAAGGAAAATCAAACTTTTTTTCATACCTACCTCCTTTTTTGTCAATAATTACTACTTTTGCATTTCCATACAAAATAACAAAAATCATTCCATATAAACAACACATAATGGCAAAAGAAGTTACAAGCAAAGAGGAGAATTACTCACAATGGTACAACAATCTTGTGGTAAAGGCTGACCTGGCGGAGAATTCCGCAGTGAGGGGATGTATGGTCATCAAGCCTTACGGCTATGCCATCTGGGAGAAGATACAGGGCCAGCTTGACAGGATGTTCAAGGCTACAGGACATCAGAACGCATATTTCCCGTTGTTCATACCTAAGTCTTTCCTCAGCCGCGAGGCGGAGCACGTGGAAGGATTTGCAAAAGAGTGCGCTGTGGTGACCCATCACAGGCTCAAGGCCAATCCCGACGGTCCGGGAGTGGTGGTGGATCCGGATGCCAGGCTGGAGGAGGAGCTGATAGTGAGACCCACCTCCGAGACCATCATATGGAACAGTTACAAGAACTGGATAAAGTCATACAGGGATCTGCCCATACTGATCAATCAGTGGGCCAATGTGGTGCGTTGGGAGATGAGGACCCGCCTTTTCCTCCGTACCGCCGAGTTCCTGTGGCAGGAGGGACACACGGCCCACGCCACGGCTCAGGAAGCGATGGAGGAGGCTCAGAGAATGGTACAGGTCTATGCTGACTTCGCCCGTACCCACATGGCCCTGCCGGTAGTGGTAGGCCACAAGTCGGAGCATGAGCGTTTCGCCGGAGCCCTCGATACTCTCTGCATCGAGGCCATGATGCAGGACGGCAAGGCCCTGCAGGCCGGTACATCTCATTTCCTCGGACAGAATTTCGCGAAGGCTTTCGACGTTAAGTTCGCCGACAAGGACGGCAAGCTTGATTATGTATGGGCTACTTCATGGGGTGTGTCCACCCGTCTTATGGGTGCGCTCATCATGGCCCATGGAGACAACAACGGCCTCGTGCTGCCTCCGGCCATCGCCCCGATACAGGTGGTGTTCGTACCTATATATAAAGGTCAGGAGGAACTGGACCGCATGGTGGCTTACATGAAGGATATCGCTTCCGAACTGGAAAAGGCCGGCATATCCACCAAGATAGACGACAGGGACAATGTCCGCTCAGGCTTCAAGTTCGCCGAGTGGGAACTCAAGGGCGTGCCTGTCAGGGTTGTGATAGGTCCGCGTGATCTGGAAAGGGGAGATGTTGAGATCTGTCGCAGGGATACGTTGGAGAAGTCGGCTGCTTCCCGCGAGGGACTGGCCGGTCATATCAAGGAACTTCTGGATGATATACAGGCCAATATCTACAACAAGGCATTGGCGTTCAGGGATTCCAAGACAGTCAAGGTGGATACATGGGATGAGTTCAAGGAGCGTATTGAGGAGGGAGGTTTCCTGCTCTGCCACTGGGACGGTACGACCGAGACGGAGATGAAGATTCAGGAGGAGACCAAAGCCACTATCCGTTGCATCCCTATTGACAGCTATGTCTGCGAGGAGCCGGGCAAGTGCGTTTACTCCGGCAGGCCTTCACAAAGAAGGGTGATTTTTGCAAGATCATATTAAAATATCCGACAGATAATGAACAGTGATGACTCAAGCCCCCGGGCCAAGATAATCAATCTGCTGAATGTCAAATCTGTAATCAAGTCACAGATATTTGACCAGTGCCTGGAGGTCTTCGGTGTGCTCAAGGATGTCCTGAGCGAGATGAGCAATGACTTGAACGATATGCTGGAGAACCACGGTGCCAGACGGGTGCGTCTGGAATACCGGGACAGGGGCAAGTTCGAGGCTGAGCTGAAGTTTGCGGACGATGTGCTGATATTCAGCCTGCATACCGATGTGTTTGAATTCGACAGGGATCATCCGGTATGGAAGAATCCATACGCGAAGAATAACCCGTACAATACTTACTGCGGTGTAATCAATGTGTACAACTTTCTGTACGACTCCATGAAGTACAACCGCAATGACGACCTGGGCTATCTGGTGGCCAGGATGTTCATCAATAAGGACAAGGCATTTTTCGTGGAAGGCAAGCGGCAGAAGCGTCAGATTACCGACCAGTTCGGCAAGAGCACTCTGACCAGGGACGACCTGGTGGCTTTCGTGGAGTCTGCGATTCTGTATACTCTTTCATTTGACCTGCTGGTTCCCCCTTATGATATGGTGAAGGAGGCGACTGTGGGAGAGATGAATGTCAAGATAGAGTCCTCCAGGATGAAGACAGGCAAACGCCTGGGTTACAAATATAATTCCGACGACGTATTAAACTCTGAAAATCATGAATAGAAAAGCGATTATCTGTATCGGCCTGCTCTTGCTGCTGACCGCCGGTGCGATAGTGGCACAGGCCTCTGACAGAAAGAAGGACAGTGACAACGATATCACTTATAAGGAAATCAAGGAAGTCGAGATAGATCCGTCCGCACTGGATGATGCCCAGAAGGTGTGTCTGGACGTAGTGTCCTCGATAGACGAGGCTGCGGTGGATACGACAGAGAAGAAAGAGCCGCCCAAATACTGGACCAACGGTATCCTGACCCAGATAGGATTCTCCCAGACATCCCTGACCAACTGGGCTGAGGGCGGATCGGCCAATATATCCCTGAATGCCCTAATAGATGCGAACGCCAACTATGCCAAGGATAATATGATATGGGAGAACAGACTGAAACTGTCCTACGGATTTATCCAGTCGTTTGACAAGAACACTCCTCTCAATCAGCAGTTTGACAAGAGTGATGACCGTATTCAGCTGGACAGCAAGTGGGGCCTTCAGCTGGTGGACAAGCTGTATTTTTCGGCTCTGTTCAACTTCAGGACGCAGATGACTCCGACTTATGCATTTGATACTTCTACGGATCCTGCCACAAGGACGCTTCAATCAAAATTCATGGCGCCCGGCTATGTGTCGCTCGGTCTCGGTATCAATTACAAGCCGTTCAATTTCCTGTCGCTCAACCTCTCGCCCGCTACGGGCAATCTGGTGGTGGTGACTGAGGAAAGCCTCCGCGAGACATACGGCAATGCGATAGATCAGCCTGTAAGGGCAGAGTTCGGTGCCCAGTTCAAGATGGACATCAATTATGCCTATAAGATATTCAAGATATCGTCTGCACTGACCCTTTTCTCCAACTATCTGGAGAATCCTGACAATATTCAGGTTTACTGGGATGTAGACGCATCTCTGGCCCTTACCAAGATACTTACGCTGACCCTGAGAACCAACCTTATCTGGGATGAGAACATCAGGATAGCCGACGCTCAGGGCAATCTGGCTCCCAGGGTGCAGTTCAAGGAGATTGTCAGCCTGGGTCTGACCTGGACATTCGGCCAGTATGTAAAGCCTGAGTAGACATGACGATTGAGCGGGAATTTGCCTCTGCCCTGGAGTCCCTGTCGGGCGGAACGCTGAAGGGGCACCACTATCTGCTCGGTGTGAGCGGAGGCATTGACTCCATGTGTATGGCGGAACTCTTTCTCCGCTGCGCTCTCAGGCCTGATTTTGCACTGGCCCACGTCAATTTTTCCCTGCGCGGAGAGGAGAGCGACGGGGATATGGCCTCTGTTCAGGCCTGGGGCGAGCGCAACGGTATCAAGGTATATACCAGGATATTCGATACCAAGGCCTATGCGGCCGAGCACTCGCTTTCCACACAGATGGCCGCCCGGGACCTGCGCTACGGCTTCTTTTCCGAGCTGATGAGAGCGGAAGGCTTTGACCTGCTGTCCATCGCCCATAATCTGGACGACAGCATCGAGACGATATTTCTCAACATAGCCAGGGGTACCGGCCTGAAGGGGCTTTCCGGTATACCAGTGCGCAACGGCCACATCATCAGGCCGCTTCTGGGTGTGTCCAGGGCGCAGATAAGGGAGTATGTGGAGCGCAACGGCATATCGTACAGGGACGACCATACCAATTTTGAGTCGCACTACGCCCGCAACAGGGTGCGCAATATCATTTTCCCGGAATTCCGCAAGATCAATCCCTCGTTCCTGGATACGGTCCGCCGCGATTCGGAGTATTTCCGTCAGGCCTCGGAGATTATGGATGACTTGCAGAAGGATGTTTCTGACCGCGTTTGTAGCAGAGACGGAGATGTGCTGCTTATAGATGCGGCAGGTCTTACCGCCAACCGTCATTACGGCTACTGGCTGTACATGATTCTCCGCGACTACGGGTTCAATAGCACTCAGGTCTCTGACATAGAGCGTTGTATGCGCACGGGACAGCCCGGAAAACTGTTCCGCTCCGGAAGTCACGAGCTGGTGCTGGCCAAGGAAAGCCTTAAAGTATATCCGCTGCAGGAGGAAGAGGACACGGAGTTTCTCATCGAGAGCCCCGGTGTGTACAACTTTAAGGGGACACGGTTCCGGATAGACTTCTTCCCCAAGCCGGCGGACTTCAATCCGGTCTCGGACGGCAGCTCGCTGTACTTTGAGGCTGACCGTCTGCGGATGCCCCTGCTCTGCCGGGGATGGAGGCCGGCTGATCGGTTCAGACCGTTCGGTATGAGGCAGGGTTCCAAGAAACTCAGTGACTTCTTCACCGACCTGAAGCTGGACCGCGTCCGCAAGCTCTCTCAGCCGGTGATACTCGATGCCGCCGGACACATCGTCTGCCTGCCCGGCCTCCGCATCGATGACCGCTACAGGATAAAGGCCCCGACAACCGCAGTCGCCGGAGCCTTCATCCTCCGTTAGAATGTTCAGAATCAGTCGTAATACAGTTCGATCTCGGTGATGATGCCGTTGTCATCGTACCCGAACCTAGGGTAGCAGCCCCATTCGATCTGCGGGTCATCCGGACTTCCCTCGGGAGCCCAGTAGAGGTATTTGTATCCGTCGTAGTTGACATCCATCACAGTGCCGCCCATATCACGGACTTTGCTTACTGGATCTCCCACCCGGACATAGTCGTTTATGGCGTACTTGTCGGAGTGTATGAAGAAAGAAGCAAAATAGAATCCCTCATAGCCTTGCCAGGCGCTGTATCCGAAAAGGTCATATTTAGTCTCGGTTTTTTTTATGTCGATCAGCTCCAGACCTGCTGTCGGAGCGAGTGCCATGGCGGTTTTGTATGTGAGGTAATGATAAGCTTCATCGCCTTCGCTGTACGGCTGTCCTCCCAGTGCCTCCAGATACTGTTCGCGTGTGTAGAATTTGCCGATCTCCAGTCCGTTGATACGGACGGCAGAAAAATCGTACTGCTGGGTATCCTGCGCCGCAATAGTGAATATGCCTGCTATTGCTATGGCGATAATGCAGATGATGAGTCTTGATAAATCTTTCATGGAGCGGAACTAGTCGTGGTACAGTTCGATGTCGGTGATGATGCCGTTGTCGTCGTACCCGAACCTAGGGTAGCAGCCCCACTCGATTTGCGGGTCATCCGGACTTCCCTCGGGAGCCCAGTAGAGGTATTTGTATCCGTCGTAGTTGACATCCCTCACAGTGCCGCCCATATCACGGACTTTGCTTACTGGATCTCCCACCCGGACATAGTCGTTTATGGCGTACTTGTCGGAGTGTATGAAGAAAGAAGCAAAATAGAATCCCTCATAGCCTTGCCAGGCACTGTATCCGAAAAGGTCATATTTAGTCTCGGCTTTTTTTATGTCGCTCAGTTCCGGGTCTGCTGCCGGAGCGAGTGCCATGGTGGTTTGGTATATGAGGAAGTGATAAGCGTCATCGCTTTCTCTGTGCGGCTGTCCTCCCAGTGCCTCCAGATACTGTTCGCGTGTGTAGAATTTGCCGATCTCCAGTCCGTTGATGCAGACGGAGGAGAAGTCGTACTGCTGGGTATCCTGTGCCGCAGTAGTGAATGAGCAACTTGCCACAGCCGCCATGATGATTGCCGAAAGTCTGATCAGGGTGTTCATGATGTGTGTTATTAAATGGTTAGTTATAATTAGTTGCATGGGTTGGTTAGTCTCCATTTGTTGTCAAAGATAGCGTAGATGAAGGAACTCGGATTGACGGGTTGACCGGCACCGTCTATCTGATAGTGCAGGTGCGGTCCGCCTGAACTATCCTCCGCAGCACTTCCCGAGTTGCCGCTGATGCCAATTATATCTCCGGCCTTGACGGATTCCCCGACAGTAAGATTTCCGTATGCGGAAGTGAGGTGCCAGTAATGGACGATATATGTCCTGCCGTTTATCGTACATTCTATGTCAACGCCATTCCCGCAGCCGAAGGTGTTTTAGAAGTCATTACCAACACCTGTTCTTTTTTGGTAATCTTCCCATTTCTCCCCGTTCGTAAAGCCGGTGCGTATATTTTTCACGATACCATCGTGCGTTGCGAATACGGGAGTACCTACTGGACAGGCGAAGTCCATACCTTTGTGCTGTGTGGCCCCTCTGTTTCTTGTCCATCCGAAAGTCCCTCCTTCAATGTTCCATCCGCCTGCACCTGAAGCCTGTATCTTCATTTCGCGGAGGGGATCGCGCCGGTCGTTCTTCTCGTCGGCGCATGGGTTGAAATTGTGGAATACTGCTGTGAGGCTGACCTGTCCTAAGATCATGAAATCTCTTGCGAGGAAAGAAACAGTATGGTTGAAAGAGGGAATGTCGCCTGTCCAGTGAATGAACTCCGAGGTCGGGATATCCCCGGCCATGTGTGGCGAGGCTTTGCATATGACGGTCTCTAAGGCAGTGTACTCTCCTTCCCCGGAGACCTCGCCCCTGCCAATTTGGGAGACAATGACTTTGCATGTCGGCTGCCTGCCGCCGCCTCTGGGAAAATCCGGCTGGGTGTCCGTGTCGTTTTCAAAGTGGTTGTGGCTGTTGCTTATGTGGTCTTCGTCCTCGTTGGGCCAAGTCAGTCAGTCATCAGTGTATCCTATGCAGACGACTTCAGGGAGATCGTAATAGTCATCGTCCGAGGTCTGACGCGGAGCGCCGTCCGAATCGCATCGTGATACAGTTACGGGAGTCAGAACGGCACTCGGAGTGTCTCCTTCCTGCAGCTCGGCTATTGTGCATTCCCGGTATTTCGCTCCCTGTATGTAGATTTCA
The DNA here is from genome assembly GCA_944326225.1 of uncultured Bacteroidales bacterium. Lineage (GTDB taxonomy): Bacteria > Bacteroidota > Bacteroidia > Bacteroidales > UBA932 > Coprenecus. The sequence continues at coordinate 24,205 of CALVDI010000030.1, forward strand.
GCCTTTTTGAAGTCTCCATATATGTCCGTGTAGAGGAAGACGGCGTTGAAATGCCCGTCGTAGAAGAAGTCAAGGCTGTCAAGTTGTTCTCTTGTCATGAAGTCAGGATGTGGAACAATGGTTATTATACCGATGCGTTCTTTCTCAGAAGAATCCTTAGGAAACTGAACAACAAGGAATACTTTACTTTGTGCGGTCTTAGAGGGATATGTACCACCTATGAAGTCAGGCAGTCTGACGGTTGTGTAAGTGAGTGGAGTCACTGCGTTCACTGGAATCTGCACGTAGTCGTAGAGGCTGTTGGAGAGTGCGGAGGCGTTGTCGTAGTCGAGCGCGTCGCTTTGTATGTCCACAGGGAGTCCGAAGTCTGCCTTGGTGGTCGGCGGGAAGAACTCACCGGGGTCGAATACGCGGATGGTCTCGGGCAGATTGTTGCGGATGTCCGTCAGCAGTCGGCTGTCGGGCGTGTCGTACTGCATGGGAGCGTACTCAGTCTTGGAGCAGGAAGCGGAGAAGAAAACGACAGCCGGAAGAAATGCTGTCAAGATGGCGGGCGGCGGATAATGCCGCAGTCTAATCGTTTTTTTCATAGAAGCATTGTTTATGGGTTAGCGGCATAAAGTTAGTGAAATTTTTTGAAAGAGCAAAGAAAGACATATAAAAACAGCCTTCACTTAACCTTTTACGCAAAATGCAATGCCCGGTCAAGCAGGCGGTTGCGATACAACTAAAAAATAAAGTGATGATGTCGGGAGGATTGCGCCCTGACCATTGACCGCAGGCATCCAGCGGCTCTCAACCTGACCCATAAGGCACCGGTATCAATCATAACCTACTGTCAATCAGTAATTATTGAATATGAAGTTGCGGTATTGTTGAGGTGTGCCATGAAAAAGACGACCCAAAAGGGTGCTTTCTGCGTTATGCTTGATTCGGAAATCCTCATGTACGCCGGTACACTGCGGTTTTCTCATCTTTGCGGGCTTTGAAAGTATTCCTTTTGGGTCGTCCCTCTTTTGACGTGATGTCGATTAGGATTACTCGAAAAGGTAGACGTAGGGGAGGAGGGCGTAGATGCCGGCCTCGGCCTTGATGGACCCGTAGATATTCTCTATGAGCGTCTCAGGGTCGGACAAGGCCTCGACGGTCTCGGATGTAGTGCCGATGTTCTCCATCAGTTTGTCCAGGCTGGTCTGTACTGTCGGATAGGATA
>CALVDI010000031.1 GCA_944326225.1 uncultured Bacteroidales bacterium
ACTATTATCTGCCCGATCATCCCGGCCACCACGGCCTTGGGATTACGGGCCACATCCACGAACGACTTGACTTTCAGATCTGTCCCAAGCAGGAACATCAGCACGATAAGAATCGGCATTACTATCCACACAGTATTCATGGCGCAAATGTAACATTTTTTGCTTATCACCGCTTTTTACCAACAAATAGGGATAAACAGCAGAAAATCCGGCGAAAAAATCTCTATTTTTAGCGATTGTGCAGCAAGAGGCATTGCCCTACTTTTGCAGCGCAATGAGAAACATCTATCTTACTATAAGACACTGCGCTCTCATAGGGATCTGCATACTCATGCAGCACTTCTCAGCCTCGGCGCAGGAAAAGCAGGAAAGGGCTGTCCTGTCGGGGAAAATCATCTCCGCCGAGGACAGCAGCAGCATAGATTTCGCAGACATCTTCCTGAAAGGGACGGAATACTGGAGCAGTGCAGACAAGAACGGAGAATTCCGTCTGGAAGCACCTGTCGGCACATATACTATGGTTGTCTCGGCCGTAGGATTCAAGCCCTACAAGGAGGAAGTGACGCTGCAGGCCGGCAGCGATATCTGGAAGGCCGTAACGATCAAACCCGACCACCGTCAGCTGGATGAGGTGGTAGTGGTGTCCAACAGGTCCAGCCATGTGCAGCGTTCGGCATTCAATGCCCTTGACCTCAGCGTAAAGGAGATGCACAACTCCAGCAAGAGTCTGGGCGAGACACTCTCACAGCTTCCGGGACTGAAACTGCGTGAATCGGGCGGCGTAGGCTCGGACGCACAGCTGAGTCTGGACGGTTTCTCCGGCAAGCATGTGAAGATCTTCATCGACGGAGTACCGCAGGAAGGTGCCGGGGCTGCATTGGACATCAACAATCTGCCTGTCAATTTCGCTGAGCGGATCGAGGTGTACAAGGGAGTGGTACCGGTAGGCTTCGGAAGCGACGCTCTCGGAGGCGTGATCAATATAGTTACCAAAAAACGCCGACGCGGCTGGCATCTGGACGCATCCTACTCATACGGCTCGTTCAATACGCACAAGTCCTATGTCAATTTCAACCAGACTTTCCGCAACGGACTGACATACGAGGTAAACGCCTTTCAGAACTACTCTGACAACAGTTATTTCATCGACAGCTATATCACAGAATTCGGCGAGGACGGCGTATCGGAAAGCACGGACCGCAACAAGATCTACCATGTAAGACGGTTCAATGACAGGTTCCACAACGAGGCTGTCATCGGAAAGATAGGTGTAACCGGCAAGTCCTGGGCCGACCGCCTGATGGTGGGCCTGAACTACTCGCACTTCTACAAGGAGATACAGACCGGCGTATACCAGTACATAGTCTTCGGTGAGAAACACCGTCGCGGACACTCTTTCGTCCCGTCGCTGGAGTACAGCAAGTGCGATCTCTTCACCAAGGGGCTGGATATCAGACTCAACGCCAACTACAACCACAACATCACGATGAACATCGACACCTCTTCCTACAAGTACAACTGGTTGGGAGAGCGCAAGTACACCGGGAGCCGGGGCGAGCAGTCCTATCAGGACAACACCTCGCGGAATACCAACTGGAACGCCACATTCACAGCCGACTACCGTCTCGGCAAAGCCCATACATTCACGCTGAACCACGTGACAAGCACATTCAGGCGCACCACCCGCTCGAAAGTGGACGGCAGCCAGCAGCTGTCCGACTTCAGCATCCCGAAAGTGACGAGAAAGCACATCACGGGAGTGTCGTACCGACTGGCTCCGTCCAGAAGATGGAGCGTGACAGCATTCGGCAAATACTACAACCAGTACAACCGCGGTCCCGTCTCCCAGAGCAGCGACGGAGTGGGCAACTACGTGGAGATGAGCCGCACTACCAATGCGCTGGGCTACGGAGCGGCAGGTACTTACTTCATCATCAAGGGCCTGCAGGTGAAGTTATCGTATGAGAAGGCTTACCGTCTTCCCACCACTGACGAGCTGTTCGGCGACGAGGATCTGGAAGCCGGCAAGACCGACCTGCGGCCCGAGAACAGCGACAATGTGAATCTGAATCTCAGCCTCAACCGTATGTTCGGCAAACACGCTGTCTACGTGGAAGGAGCCTTTATCTTCCGCGACACCAAGGACTACATCCAGAGAGGGCTCAGCACCGTAAGCGGCATGAGCTACGGCTTCTACGAGAACCACGGCCGCGTAAGGACACTGGGCTACAATATCTCGGCCCGCTACAGTTTCTCCCGCTGGCTGAGCATCGGAGGCACATTCAACAATATCAACGTCCGCGACAATGAGCGCTATGTGGCCGGGAACTCCCAGCAGGAGAGCGCGACCTACGGCCAGCGTATGCCCAACCTGCCGTACATGTTCGCCAGCTTCGACGCCACCTTCACATGGCACGACCTGTTTGCCGACGGCAACGTGCTTACCGTCACCTACGACGGCTACTACCAGCACGATTTTCCCCTGTACTGGGAGAGATTCGGCGACCCGGCATCCAAGAGCGTAGTCCCGGAACAGCTGTCCCACAACCTGAGCATCAGCTACTCTATACAGGACGGACGGTACAACATCTCCCTGGAGTGCCACAACCTCACCGACGAGAAACTGTATGACAACTTCAGCCTCCAGAAGGCCGGACGCGCCTTCTACGCCAAGCTGCGCGTATATTTCGGAAACAGATAATCAATGAAAATCACAACAATATGAAAAGCAATTTTTTATCAAGGGCCATTATGGCCGCCCTGTCATCAGGATGCATATTCCTGACAGCCTGCGAGGACAACAATACTCCCACCCCTGATCCCGGTACCGGCACGGATGTGGTAAGCCGCTACGTCATCATAGCACAGGCCGGAAGCCAGGACCAGTCTGCCACCTACCTGATCTCGGCCGAATCACTCGATGAAGGCTCTGTCACACCCACCGGCAACGGCTGGGAGACTCAGTCAGCCTCCAACTGGATCTTCTACGGCGAGCACTACCTCTTCGGCTTCCAGTACAATGACGGCAACCAGGGCACCGGCTTCTCCTTCAAGTTGGGAAGCGACGGCCGTGTCGTCGAGGACCGCCAGTACACCTTCAACCGCACCACCACTTACGGCACCTGGGGCGACAATGTCATCACTGCCTCGACCAATGCCGGCAACAATGAGCAGGACGAGGAGGGCAACTATGCCTATTATCTTCAGTTCAACTATCTGAGCGTAATAGACGGCAGCAGTACTACGGGAAGCCACATCGCAGAGAATTTCCTGGGCAACGGCGAGAGAGTCAGCTTCGCCGGTTTCGTGGAAGCCAACGGCAAACTCTACACTTCAGTAGTACCTATGGGCATGAGCCATTACGGAGTCAACACCTTCCCCTGGGCCATCCAGGATCCAGGCTATGTGGCCAACGGTGACGGCGGAAGCGGCTCGGGAGCATACACCGCCGGCATGATTCCCACGACCCAGTATCCCGACAGCGCATTCGTGGCCATCTACAGCGGGGACAATTTTGACGAGACTCCGGTCATCGCCCGCACAGGGAAAATCGGCTTCGCCAGCGGACGCATGCGCTCGCAGTACTACCAGACCATCTGGGCAGCCGACAACGGCGACCTCTATGTCTTCTCACCCGGCTACGGACGCACGACCACTACACCGGTGACGAACAACGACGGCAGTCAGTTCGACCGCGTACAGGGCAAGCTGCCCTCCGGCGTAGTCAGGATCAAGGCCGGTGAAACGGACTTCGACCCCACATATTATGTCAATCTCGAAGAGCTGGGCAACCATAACCCGATGTTCCGCTGCTGGCACATTGACGGTGACCGTTTCCTGCTCCAGATGTACAGCGAGGGAGCTGAGAACATGAGCGGAACCAGCGCGCCGCGCAATGAACTGGCTGTATTCAAGGGCGAGGAAGGCACTCTGACCGTCGTCACAGGTCTTCCGGATGCGGGCTCGCTGTCCAGCATCGGCACACCGTACAGTGACAACGGACTGGCCTACATTCCCATTACGACCACCGACGGAGCCGCTCCCGCCATCTACTGCATCGATCCCGACACCGGAGAGGCGAAAGCAGGCCTGACAGTAAGTGAGTCCATCTCGGTATCGGCACTCGGCAAACTCTCTACCCAGGCACAATAATGAGAGAACTGTTTAAGAAGATTCACCTCTGGCTCTCGCTGCCGCTGGGACTTATCATCTCAGTCATCTGCCTGTCAGGTGCCGTCCTCGTATTCGAGAAAGAGATTACGAGGGCCGTGCAGCGGGAGTCCGATACCGTCACCACGCAGTCCGGGGAGATGCGGCAGCGGCCCAAGTCCCTGCCCTTCTTCCAGACCGTGAGGAAAGTACATCGCTGGCTGCTGGATCCGCCGGCAGCAAAAGGCGAGAAATCGGTCGGGAAAGTCATCGTAGGAGTAACCACCATGGCGATGATTGTGGTTCTGGTCAGCGGCCTGGTCATCTGGATACCGCGCAGCCGCAAGGCTCTGAAAGCCCGTCTGAGCGTATCCGTCACCAAAGGCTGGAAACGCTTCCTGTACGACAGCCACGTGAGCATAGGCTTCTACTGCACCCTCCTCCTGCTGCTTATGGCTCTTACCGGACTGACCTGGTCATTCGGGTGGTACCGCGAGGCCGCCTACTCCCTGACCGGAGACATGGAGCCGCAGGCCGCCAAACGCCTGTTCTTCTCCCTGCATACCGGAAGCTGGGGCGGCATCGTCACGAAGATCCTCTACTTCATCGCAGCACTGGCAGGAGGTCTGCTGCCGCTGAGCGGCTACTGGCTCTGGTGGAAACGGAAGCATCGGCAAAATCATGCACAGAACCAACGAGACTAAAAATATCTGTTCACACAAAACATCGAACCCACTATCATGCTGTCTGCCATTCGTAAACAAATAATAAATTACTGAATTCATCCAAGTACACAAGCGTCATATCTGTCTTCAGGATACATTTGCGAGAAATTTCAATAAATCTATCCTAAGCGACCATAGTTGCAATATAAAAACTGCACCTAGCATGGACGCTGGACGAAAGCGATACTGGCATAGGATATTTTTATATCAGGAATCACGCTGAGTGCACCCCAGCAGGCCTCCGCAGTGGCGCCTGTAGTCAGCACATCGTCCACGAGCAGGATGTGGCGGCCACGGAAAGCCTCCAGATTGGCCTTAGGATTGAGCGAGAACGCCCCTGAGACATTCTCCCATTTGTTGCCGACGTGCATCTGCGTCTGTGATGCGGCGTACTGACTGCGCCGGAGCAGCCCGGTCTCCACAGGCCTGCCGCCCATACCCTCGGCCAGACCGCGGGCTATGACTTCGGCCTGATTGTAACCCCGTTTCCACTTCCGCCGCCAATGCAGCGGCACCGGCATCACTATGTCCGGATACGGATAACCCTCGCGCATATACCGGCCCAGCATACCGCCCAGCCAACGCCCCATTCTGAGATTGCCGCCATACTTGATTTCATGGAGAAGCTCCTTATAGTCATTGTCATACGAATAATAGAACAAGGACATCACTCCCTGCAGATAAGTCCGTCCCCACAGCATCCGCTCAGCCGGGTTCTCCCTCCAGCTCCAGAAATAAGTCAACGGCATATCCGCCAGACACTCCGCGCAGACATACCGTTCATCCGTCTCCAGAAAGTCCCCGCACACCCCGCACTTCCTCGGCCACACCATATCTCCCAGCTCCTTCCAGCCCCTCATCCAGTCCATATCCCCTCCTCTATTAATTTCAGCTATTGATTTTACCAATCAGCTCAGTTGCTGTAACATCACGCATCAAAGTAAAGCCGAACCATTTCTTGCCCAAATCCTTGACAGATGCTCCGATATGATACACCTCATCATCAATAAGTAGAAAGCGGTCATGCGCTTTATTGAATTGTTTTATCTCTGTAGGCGGGTATTGGGAGTTATGGCGGTCAATATCCAACTGAAATTGACTGCTGATACGAGGAGTATAAATGGTTGCAGTCACCCCATTTCCCCGTTTGTCGAGCAATGCGAGCACCGTATCATCCAAATAATTATCAATCAACACAATTGAACGTCTGGCCTTTCGCATTAAATCAGACACGAAACAGTAAGCGTCAAACACTTGCCCGTCATAGAATATGCCTTGTATGGGTGGGATGTTTGCATCCAACCGTTTGAACACTTCATCTATGCGTTTGTCCGTCTCCTCCTGATGCTGTTTCATCTCCAACTGATGATACTCTATCGTCTCAAGCCGTTGGAACAATTGTGCATTGGTGCTGATAAATCGGCGCATAGAGACAAAGGCCCGCATAATGCGGATGTTCACTTCTACCGCAGTCTGCGATTTTAAGACTGAGCTGAGCATAGCTATACCCTGCTCCGTGAAAGCATAGGGTAATCTTCTGTCACCGCCCCAACTTGAGGTCGCATTTTGCGACTTCAAGATTTCAACATCATCCTTGCTCAGTTGAAACATGAAGTCACCGGGGAATCGCTCAATATTGCGTTTCACCTGTTCATTAAGACGTTTGGTTTCTACACCGTACAAAAGAGCCAAATCTCTGTCCAGCATAACCTGTTGACCTCTGATTATTCTGATCATTGACCGTATGTCAATTATTTCCGGCAGCTGTACGCAATCTGCGACCGACCTGACTGTATTGCCCTCAATTCTTTCCCTTCCCATCGTCATAGCCCATAAAATTTCTTCAAATATACGCAGAAGCCGAGAGCAATGCAAGCTTGTTTGCAATTGCCGAGGCGCAACAGTATATGTGGACGAAGTCCAAATTACGCAGAAGCCGAGAGCAATGCAAGCTTGTTTGCAATTGCCGAGGCGCAACAGTATATGTGGACGAAGTCCAAATTACGCAGAAGCCGAGAGCAATGCAAATTTACCGCAAAATGACTGCCGCACGGTATTACAGTTGTCAAGCCAACTTGACGACAGTGATGCCGGTGCCGCCGCGCTCGACGTGCTCGTCGGCGAATGAGACTACACCAGGGGTAATCTTCAGGAACTTGCGGATCTCCTCCTTGAGGACTCCGGCCCCCTTGCCGTGGAGAATGGACACCTCGGAGACCCCGACCATCAGGGCGTCATCGATAAAGTCGGTGACTGCCGGTATGGCCTCCTCCAGATGCATACCCCGGACATCTATCGAGGGCTTGAAATTGAGCTTGCGCTCCGAGATGGAAGACGAGAGCCGCACACCGGACTTGACCGAAGCGGGAGACTTTACCGAGGCACGGTACTGGCTGGCCGACAGAAGCGCAAGTTTGGAAATATCCACACGGGTCAGTATCTCGCCTACGGCCACAGTAGCTTTCTTGCCAGAGACCTGCACCACCTCGCCGGTCATGCCGCTGTCTTCAAGCCGGACATATGCACCGGGTCTGATACTCTCAGGTGCAGCATCATCCGGGACACCGGCTCCAGGTACACCGCCGGAAGTTCCGCCAGAGAAGCCAAGCCCTGAAGGCGCGACAGAACTGCCGGAAACACCTGGCAAAGCTCCCGGCCGGCCATCCTGGGTTCCAGAGGCGGCGCGACGGGCACGGCGTTCCTCCTGCCGCCTCTTGCGCTCCACTATCTGGGCCATCTTCCGCTCGATGCGGGCCTCCATCTCGCTGCGGGCCGCCGAGTCATCGGCTACCGACGCGGCGAAGTCCCGCAGCTCGGAACGCACCAGCTGAGTCCGCTCCTTCTCGGCCTGGGACTCGCGTATCTCCCGTATAGTCCGCTCTATCTGTCTGTTGGCCTGAGCCACTATCTCCGCTGCCTGGGCCTTGGCCTCTTCGAGCACGCTCTTGCGCAGGGCCTTTATCTCGGACAGCTCTTTCTCGTATTTTTCCGTCATGGAATCCAGAGTACGGTCGGCTGCCTTGACACGCACAAGCCGTTCCTCCAGCTCGCGCTTGTTGCGGGCTATCTTGCGCAGATTGCGCTCCACGGCCACATAATCCTTGCCGGCCCTCTCCTCGGCTCCGTGTACGATACTCTCCGGAAGTCCTATCTTCCGGGCCAGCTCAAAGGCAAAGGAATTGCCGGGCAGCCCTATCTCCAGACGGAACAGCGGCTGGATCTTCTGCACGTCGAAGAGCATCGCCCCGTTGACGATGCGGCTGCTGTTGCTGGCATAGAATTTCAGGTTGGTATAATGGGTGGTGATGACCCCGTAGCAGCCTTTTTTCTCAAACTCACTTAGTATCTCCTCGGCTATCGCGCCTCCGGCCGCCGGTTCGGTACCTGAGCCGAACTCGTCTATGAGCACCAGAGAACGGTCATCGGCCGAGGTAACGGCCTCCTTCATGTTCAGCAGATGCGAACTGTAGGTACTCAGGTCGTTCTCCAGTGACTGGTCGTCTCCGATATCCACGAACATATCATGGAAGACAGTCAGCTCCGAACTTTCTGAGGCCGGCACTGGCAGACCCCACTGAAACATGTACTGCAGCAGGCCGACAGTCTTGAGGCATACCGACTTGCCGCCCGCATTGGGTCCGGATATCAGCAGGATGCGCTTGGCCGGAGTCAGCACGATATCCAGCGGCACTATCTTCTTGCCCTCCTTGGTCAGAGCCTCCTCCAGCAATGGATGACGGGCCTGGCGCAGAATCAGCTCGCCCCTGTCGGAAAGCACCGGCTTGCCGCCCTTGAAGCGGGAAGCCACAGAGGCTTTGGCCATGATGAAATCCAGCTCGCCCATGAACTTCTGCGACTCGATGACATCGTCGATATAAGGTCTGAGAAAATCCGTAAACACCGTCAGTATCCGAAGTATCTCCCTCTGCTCCTCGAAATGCAGCTCGCGCAGCTGATTGTTGAGCTCGACCACCTCCATCGGCTCGATGAACGAGGTCCTGCCCGAAGCCGACTCGTCGTAAACTATGCCCGGCAGCTTTCTCTTATTGCTGGAGGACACCGGTATCAGAACCTTGCCCTCGCGTACAGAGACAGAGGCATCGGCATCAGCCACGCCCTCCTCCTGAGCCTTACGCAATATGGCCTGAATACGCCGCGACACAGCCCCTTCCTTATCCTTGATGGCCCGGCGGATGGCGTACAGCTCCTCGGAGGCGTTGTCGCGCACCTCCCCGTATTTGTCCAGAATCTCATCTATCCTCCGCAGAACCTCCGGGAAAGACAGCACTGCAGAGGCCATCTCCCTCAGCAGCGGATACTGCCCCTCCTTACAGTCGCTGAAAAATGCCAGAATCCTGCGCAGGGCATCCAAAGAGCCGCGCAGCACTATCAGTGAAGGCAGGTCGATATGTGAGTAAGGACTGCGCAACGGCACCAGAAAGGGGATGCAGTCCCCGAAGCCGGAATTGGGAAAGGCCGTCTCGAACATCAGGATCACCCGCATCTCGTCGGCCAGACCCAGACGACGCTCTATCTCCGCCGGCTCAACGGACACAATCTCGCCCTCCGCCCTTTCCCGGCCATAACCGGTGGAACAACGGGCGGCGACACTCCCGCGGAGTTTATCAAAACCCAGCTTGGCCTCTATCTTTACCTCATTTGTCATACGTTCTCCTTACGGTAGGAATTCTCAATCGAGAGCTTCAGCTCGCTCATACTGGTGATGGTCTTCATCTCGCCACCGCTTACGAAAGATATGTTGCCCGTCTCCTCAGAGACCACGATGGCATCCGCGTCGGTATCCTTGGTGATGCTGACGGCAGCCCTGTGCCTCATGCCATACTGCGGCGGGATATCAGGGTTGTCCACTATCGGAAGGGTGCAGCGGGCAGCGATTATGCGGTCCGCGTCGATGACCATCGCCCCGTCATGTAAAGGTGTGTTCTTATAGAAAATATTCTCTATCAGACGCCTGTTGACCGCCGCGTCTATGCGGTCCCCGGTCTCTGTGACGAACTCCAGGGAAGAGTTGTGCTGCAATACGATGAGAGCACCGGTGCGGGTGTCGGCCATCCTGCGGCAGGCCTGGGTAATCTCGTCCAGGGCCGTGGCCTGTATCTCCTTGTCATTGCGTCCCAGCAGCAGACGGGTAAGAAGATTGTTGCGGGACGACGAGAGGTACTTGCTCCCTATGTGCAGCAGAAAACGGCGTATCTCCGGCTGGAAAATGACGATCAGCGCTATCACTCCGACTCCGAGAATCTGACCCAGAATCGAGGACAGCAGCTTCATGTTCAAGGCCTTCACCACTACCCATACCAGATAGAACAGCAGTATGCCGGTGACGATGTTGAACACCGAAGTGCCGCGTATTATCCGCATCATCTGGTAGATCAGAAGACCTACCAGGATGATGTCGATAATATCAATGACCGATATGTTGATGAAGTCAAACATCCGGAGACTTATTGATTACTTTACTTCCAGGACCTCGCCTGCATCCTTGGCCACGACCTCTTTCCACTTGTCACTGTAGCCGGGCTGGTCGGGAGAGGCGGGAATACGGTCGGAATATCCGTTATTGAGGAATGTCCCGTGCCCGTTCTCCTTCTTCACGTTGCCGTCCATATACTTGACGAGCAGGTAGATATCCAGCTCTTTCCATGTATCGAACAGACTCTGGGCCTGAGCGATGCTGTAACTGGTCAGGAAGTCGCGGGTAGCCGCAATGCTCTCCTCGGTAGGAGTCTCGCCCAGAATCTTCAGAGCGGCGGCATCTATCTCCGGCTGTTCCTCTATGGCTGCATTCTCACGGGCATCGATGACCTCACGCACCTCTGGCTCGATACGGTCATAGAGCATATAGGCGAAATTGGCTATACGGTTGGTGACCCAGAAGAGGGATGTGGGGGAATACTCCAGCATACTGCCGTTGCCGACCTTGATGCAGCCCGGAATCTCATTGACTGTGGTATAGACGGGAGTCAGGCAGGAAGTAGCGGCATCGTCCGTGCCGAACCATATTACGCCTCCTATCTCGTCGGGCAGCCAGCTGCGGCTCTGGCATACAATCCAGAATCCGGTCTGCTGGGTGGCGATAGCACGCTCATTGACATAAGTCTTGCCGTCATACTCGAACTCCATCGGTCTCCACCTGTAGGGGGTGTGATGTCCGCCGGCACCGGCATCAACGGTCATATCCATGGGCGAGCCCTCAAAATGGTCGCGCATCACGTCGGCCACATCCTTCAGGCTGACCTTCTCGGAAGGCTTCACGAAGAGGGGCAGACGGTTGTCGGCATTGTAACCCATGGCGAAATCCAGATACTCATCGGCCGGACGGTCTCCTATCATACCGTCGCAGAGGATGTTGAATGCAGACCATACCCTGGCCTCGCAGCCTCTCATGGCTCCGAAGTTCAGGGGAGCATATGCGTCGCAGAAGCTGAACTCCTCGTCGGTACCCTCGAAGTAGCCCATCTCGCGGGCGAAATCCACCACGTCCTCAGAGTAGAGCCAGTTCTCAGGGTCATCGAAGTCGATGTTGGTGATACGGGCCTGGTTGGCATGGGCGCAGATATATCCGTCCGGGACACGGGCTGCCACCCATACGATGCCCTTACGGACATTGCGGCCCTTCTTGTCCAGCTTGCTGCCCTTACCGATGAGTTCCATGATCCACACCTCATCCTTGTCGGCTATCGAGAATGACTCGCCGCTGGAGGCATAGCCGTACTCGTTGGCCAGGTCCGCTATGATCTGAATGGCCTCACGGGCTGTCCTGGCCCTCTGCAGGGTGATATAGATAAGCGAACCGTAGTCCATGATACCGTCCGGGTCATAGAGCTCGGGACGGCCGCCGTATGTAGTCTCGGTGATGATGACCTGGTGCTCGTTCATATTGCCCACTGTCTGATAGGTCCGGCCTATCTGGGGTATCTGGCCGAGGAAACGGCCTGTGTCCCATTCGGTCACATTGAGCATGATACCCGGCTTGAAGAAGCCCGCAGGGGTAAAATACAGTTCCCCGTAGAGCTGATGCGAGTCGGCCGCATAAGTCACAAGTACCGATCCGTCCTTGGAGGCACCTTTGGTTATCAATACATTAGTACATGCAAGACCGCTCTGCACAGACATCATGGCAAAAGCGGCGCATAGTGCTGATTTCAGGAATTTATTCATGTCGTTTATTCTGATTTTGTATATTTTTGTAATTTAAACTCAAAAATAATATTTTAAAATTTATATCCAAAATGCATTGCAAGATTATATTAGCCGTCCTGACCATATTATTGGTAAGCGCATCGGCCCATGCCCAAAATAATCAGGAGCAAAAAACTCCTGAAGAAGTAGCATTTGAAGAGTCTGAACGACTAGAAGAACTTCTGAAACTGGAACCCCATCAGACTTTTTTCATAGACTCCATACTTCAACACAACATGAGAGGCATGTATAATGAACTTCAGGCCCTTCGATCATCAGGTACTCAAGAGGCCATTGCATATACCCAAGTCCGGAAAAAATGGATAGCCAAAGTAGACAGCGCATATCAGCAGGTACTGACTTATGATCAATGGCTGATATACCGCCGGTCTATCGGCAAGATAACAAAAGATGAACTGAAAATTTTAAAAGCCAAAGAAAAAGCTTGGAGAAAAGCGAAAAAAGAGGCCAAAAACATCTGATGCAATAACAGCTAAAGGCTGATATAACAGGGCTTACGGTCCTTATAACAAACCTCATATCTGAGGCCGGCGGCCAGAGCCATCTGACGGCACCAGTCGAAACGGTCGGCTATGCGTGTGATGTTGTGGGCATCCGAGCCGAAGGACACGGCCTCGCCCCCAAGTTCCCGGAAACGCTTCAGGATATTGATATCCAGTTCCGGATGCCTTCCACGGTACAGTTGATAGGTCTTGGTGTTTATCTCCAGGGTCTTGCCGTTCTGCACCAGAAAAGTCAGGATTGAGTCCAGCACATCCGCGAAGTCCGAATAGTATATCGTCACTTCCTTATAGTCCGGATAACGGACGATATAGTCATAATGTCCGAGTATGTCAAAGTCTGGCATAACCCTTATGAGACGGTCAAACTCCTCCAGATAGTGTCCGTAGGCATATTTCCAGTCATAAGGTCTGTAGTAGTCCCCGAAATAGGGATCGTGGCCGTCTATCAGATGCAGAGAGGCAATCACACAGTCAAACTTATTGTCTGCAAGAATCTTGCGTATAGTAGACATACTCTTGTCCTGCAGACCTATCTCCACCCCCTTGAGCAGCTGGAAATCCCCGTACTTTCCTCCACTGCCGTTCAGCCCCATAAACTCCGCATCCTCGTCTATGGCCGCCTGCTGGGACGGCACGTCAAACGTGAAATCGGCCACTCCCGCAGGAGGGTCAAAGTCCAGATGGTCTGTAAGACACAGACCGCCCAGACCTCTCTCATACGCCGTTTTGACCGCATCTACAATATCCATGCGGGAGTCGGCGGAAAAATACGAATGGCTGTGGTTGTCGAATAATCCGCCCTTCATACTACCTTATATCCTCCACTGTCCATGAGCCGCCGGCGGTGTTTCTCACCACCAGCACCGAATTGTGCATCGGCTCAAGCTCATCCGGAACCAGAATATCGAAATCCACCATCAATGAATCCCTTCCATGCTCATACACCTCACCCACATGCACCTCAAGCTCCGCTGCCAGCTCCAGAAAAGCCGACTTGAGTGAGTCCGGCAGAGTCTCTATCTGCCTGGCGGACTCCTCTACCTTGACGCGGAGCTCCTCCCCGCACATCTCCGCAGCCCTGTCATATTCGGCCGCAAAATATGCTTTTACAAAACTGTCCGCCACATTCACTGCTTCTTTTACATGGCGGTCAGCACAGGCCTGGACAGCAGTCAGCGCCACTGCCAGGACCATTACTGTCAATACCTTTCTCATACTTGTTCTACTCTATGACCTCTACTCCGCCCAGATCCAGAAGGACGAGCTGATAAGTCTGATTGAACTTTGTCAGGATACCTGTCAGATTGCATCTTGTGCCGATATCCAGTCCGACCTCCGTATCCGCAAACGATGCGTATCCGCTCGTGCGAACGACAATGGTTGTCTTACCCAGACCGAAATTCTGCTCCCCGTAAGCTGCTTCACGGCCGGTATACGGATCATTGCTGACCGCCCACGTCCGCAGACCGTCTGAGCCGCCCTGATATGACACATCCACAAGACGCACATAACGGCACACCATTGCGTCCGTGACCTGAGTATCCTCGACTATATCAGTCGGGGGCAACGGTTCGCCGAATTCTCCACGAAAGATGGTCCGGTCGATAAGAGCCTGCACATCTATCCACGAGGTCTCGTAACGGTCTTCATAAGACCTGGCACCGAGCTGTACGCTTCCACCGTAAGCACCCAGCCAAAGTCCCTGGGGCTTGACATAAAGTGTCTGGCCCAGCTTATAGTCATTGTACAGACCGGTCTTGCCTATCTTGACCTCCAGGCCGGCTGTGCTGTCCTCGATGTAAAGAGTCCTGTAGACATTGCCGCTGCGGTCCGAACTGATGATCTTGCCTTCCAGTACTATTCCGTCATCCTTAATCTCTGTCGGCTCCCCCGTATACAAGGCCTTGAAATCGGCCAGCGTCATCGTAGGCTCCATGTGCGCGAACTCGTAAGGCTCCGGCTCGGTGAATTTCTTGCATCCGGCAAGAGCCGCACAGACCGCAAGCAGTACCGTCGAATATCTTATAATCCTTTTCATCATTGTTTCTCCGTTTTAGAATCTGAAATATACATTGATCATATAGTTGATGCCATGCAGGTAGAAATACCTGGTGTCGAACGGCTGGTAGTGCATGAACTCGCCCTCGCTGTCCTCCACGCGGGAAAGACGCATCTGCTCGTAACCTCCTGTCTTGATATTGCGGTTGTTGAGGATGTTGTTGATGTTCGCACTGACACCGAGAAGATACTTGCCGCCGATGTACCAGGACTTGCCTATGTTGGCGTTGAGCACGAAAGCGTGCGGGAACTGCTCCTGCTCCCTCATTGCATTGATAAGAGCCATGCCCTCCTCCGTGGAAGCATCCATGCCCTCAAGCGCATAGTCGGTACGGCGCAGGGGGTTCATTGAGATATACATTCCGTCGAAATAGTTCAGTTCGATGCCGGCGAACAGATAGCCGGGACCCGCCCATGTCAGGCCTACGGATGAGGCCAGATGGGGAGTACGGGCCACCTTGAAGCCGCTCCAATACACTGTCTGGTCCTTCAGTACAGTCCTCGCACTATTGTCCACAGTCTGAGTGAAGTTGGGGTTGGAGGTGTACTCGTAGTTACCCCAGCTCAGTGCACCCTCGAAAGCCAGACCGCCCCAGATGGGCACCTTGACTCCGGCCTCGACTCCGTAGTTACGCTGGTCTATACCGGTCATGGAGAAGTTGGTGAAGGCTCTCTGGATATCGTCGTAGAAACTGATAAGGTCCGTCTGGTCGTTGATGGTGGTATAGAAGGCCGACACACGGAGGGATATCCACGGAGTCTTCAGCATATAGTTGATGTCCGCGCTGAATATCTTCTCGGTCGTAAGGCCGTCCACCACGCTGTTACGCGTTCTCGGCGACAGGAACGCCTCCTCAAAATAGGGAGCCTGCGTCATGTAGCCTACATTGGCGTATATCATGTTCTGAGGCGAGAACTTATAGTACAGTCCCAGTTTAGCCTTGTATGTCAGGAAATTCAACTTTTCGGAATTGCCGAGAGAGTTGTCGGGGAAAAGGCCCTTGCGTACGAGACCCTCTCTCCAGAAAGTATTGTACCCCAGCTCTGCGCCGAGAGTGGCCTCGAAGCCGCCCACATTCAGGTCCCAGGCCGTCCACAGTCTGTGGTTGCGGATATGGGCATAATAGTCATAACCGTACTTGTCTCCCTCCTTTACCAGACGGTTGGGATTGTCCAGGTCATTCTGGTAAGCATCCTGATCCGAGCCGAAGTCCCTCTCGGCGAACTGGTCGATGTTGAGCCAGTAGTCACCGCCGAGCAGGTCCTTGACTATCTTGTAGTACTCGGTACGGTTCCAGCGGAAGTTGTATCCGAGCGAGCCTTTCAGTATGGAGCCGAAACTCTTGGTCACCTGACCGGTGACGTTGATGTCGTTCTGGTCCGTGCGTCTCTCCTCCAGGATGTACTTGGAGCGTGAGGCATTGGTCACGTCTATGGCCGGGTTATAGTCAATGCCCTCGTCAAATGTACTGTTGCGGTTCACATCATATAGCCTGTCCCAGTTGATGTGCTGCACGTTGCTGTTGTATCTCCAGCCGTCCACGGCCCACGCGTATTTGTCGGGGTCATCGTCAAAATAGCTCGGCAGATAGCGGTAGTAGTCCGGACGAGGGTCGGGAGCATCGTACCAGTCGAGAGCCGAGTAGCCGTTGCGGCCGAAACGCCATGACACGCCGGCAGTCACTTTCAGGTCATCGAACGGAGTGTACTCGTAGTTGAACAGGAGCACCGGCTCATGGTTGTTCCTCACACGGGCGTTGCGCACCTTGCCGTTCTGGTAGCCCCAGTTGGAGTTGTAGTAGTTGCTGCCCATCAGGTCGTACACCTCCTGGGTGGAGGCGTTCTGAGCACCGCGCTGTACCGGTGAGCCGAAAAGGGTCAGCGAGAAGCGGTGCTGGTCATTCAGCCTCTTCTCTGCCGCCAGAAAATATGCGAAAGCGTTGTAGTAGACACCGGTGATGTAGTCATTGCCGCCCAGACGGGTAGACACGGAGGCTGCAAAAGCCCAGCCGTTGTCCATCAGGCCGGTGGAGTACGTGGCCATCAGGCGCAGACGGTAGGTGGAGCTGTTGGTCAGCACACTGAAGCGGTAACCCTTCGCCACCGACGAAGCATACGCGTTGACATTGGTAAGTCCGTTGATACCGCTCACGCCATAATCGGAAAGTGCCATTCCTCCTACAGCCTCCTTCTCTCTGGTAGCCTCATTCAGACCGCTGAACAGAGAATACGGAGTATAGCCGCTAAGAGCGTCGTTGAACTTTATGCCGTTGATATAGATATCGGACATACCGCTCTCATAGCCTCGGTTGAGAAAGCGCATCTGGCTGAAGCTGAATGAGGCGATGTTGTCAAACACATCCCTTGAGGCCGAAAGCACCGACGGCACGTCCTCGTATCCCGAGCCGGACTCGTCCTCCACCTCAAAGTCCGCGAACATGTCATCGCTCATGAAGTCCGTCATAGGCACATCCGGTGTGATGGACACGTTCATGAGGTCATATACCTCTCCTCCGCTTACCCGCACACTGAGCTGGGTCTTCAAATATCCGGCGGCGGATATCTCCATATTGTACACTCCGTCCTCTATGCCGTCAAACTCAAACACTCCGTCGGCTCCGGTATACACGAACATCTCCTTGTCCGTGTAGAACAAGGTCACCTTGGCGTCTTTCACGGGCCGGGACAAGTCCCTGTCCATGACCGTACCCCTCACGCCTCCGGTCTGCGCCAGAGCGGGAAGGGCGGCCAGCATCAGCATAAATGATACAATAGCTGTCTTGATTTTCATAAGATCTCTGTATTCTGTTCTATTTACCTATTACTATATATACCGGAAGATGGTCGCTGTATCCTCCGAGGAAAGAATTACCGCTGAACGAGCGAAGGGGATAGTTCTTGTAACGTCCTTTCTGCTGAATCATGTAGCTGCGCTTGAACACCCTGCCGTAGAATCCTTTATTTTCAGAAGGAAGTATATGCAGAGAACCGCCGCCTTCCTCCAGAAGATTGTAGTTGACAATGATATTGTCAAAGAGATTCCATGCGTCCTGATACCCGATAGTGCCGTAGCCGGCCTTGTGCATGGCCCACATGGGATTGAAATACCCCCCCGGCTCCACCTCGGAGATCTCCTCCTTCGCACCGAGCGTCTCGGAAAGGCTCTTGTTGTACGGGTCGTCGTTCATATCGCCCATTATCACTATCTTGATATCCGGGTACACGGTCTGAAGCGAGTCGGCATAGCGGCGTACTGTCTCCGCACAGCCTACCCTCAAAAACTCCGAGGCCGCCGAGCCGCCCCTGCGCGACGACCAGTGATTGACGAAGAAACAGAACCTCTCACCCTCTATCGTGCCGCACACGGCAAGTATGTCACGGGTCTTGAAATCCGGAATCTCCGGTATCACCGGCTGAAAGACATCGCTCCACTCCAGCTGGAACACATCCGGTCGGAAGAGCAGGGCCACATCTATGCCCCTGGGCTCGGGCGAATCATAGTGAACTATCTGATAACGGGCCGGACGCATAGTCTCCGTCGAGACCAGGTCCTCCAGCACCCTGCGGTTCTCCACCTCCGACAGTCCGATAACCGCCGGATAGTTCTTATTGGCCGCAGCTATCCCGTACAGGACCTGCGATATATTGGCCAGTTTCTTGTCATACTTGGCCTGAGTCCACTCCTTGGGGCCGTCTGGAGTGAACTCCTCGTCCCTCGTAGAAGGGTCGTCGTAGATGTCAAAGAAGTTCTCGACATTGTAGAATGTCACGACATAGCTCTTGTCCTCAGCCCTGAGGGTGAAGACAGCCAAAAGCAACACTGCGGTCAGAATCAATTTCCTCGTCATATATAGGTTTCGTTTAGAATCCCCATCGGTCCGGCTCCAGCTGATCCTTGATGGAGCCCGCCACGCTTTGGGGCAGATTATTAAAAAATATGTATCCGGTCATCTCCTCCACCTCGGAGACGGAGCACATGTCCGAGGCCTCCGGATTGCTGCGCCCGTAGTCTCTGTTCTCATAAACAAATGCCACGGAATAATATTCGGCCGTAGAAACCTCATACTGCAGCAGCACTTTAAAGTAGCCGTCCGGGACTGCCACCATGTTGCCGTTGTTGTCCTCTGTCCACCTGCTGTCTTCCGGTACGTCAGAGTCAAAGATAGGCCCCGTGACCACATAAAGAGTATCGCACACACTGGCGAAGCCCCTTACTCTGTTCTCGAGACTGGCCCACAGCCCTTGATTGAAACGGGAGTTCTGAGCCGTCATGTTGGTAAAATAGAAAGTCTGACGGTTCATGTCCGTATTGGCATTACGGGAGCCGGAAGGTATCTGGTGCCCGCGGTCAAAACCGCCCTCCGGCCATCCGCGGTAAAGCACCGGCTCATACCGGTCCGGTATCTTGGGGTCAAACCCCCAGTCATCGGTACGGCCGCTGCCCATATACTCATGGCACAGGGGATACGCCACCCATAAGGCTATCCTGCGGGCGGCATCGTAAAGCATAGAATAATTACGCTTGGTCTGTCCGTCAATATCCGTCATGTGATAGACGAAGGCCGTTCCTTCCTGCTCCATTACTGCCGGAAGCTCCAGCCAACCGGACTGATAGGGGTCGGACTCCAGGCCCGGCCATGGATCAGGATCGGGGTCATCGCCGCCTGACACATTGGGATTCCCCCCCTGCAGCAGGACTGCCGACAACGAATCACCACCCGAGAAACGCACAGTAAGTATCACAGTACGGACATAGCTGCTGTCATTCTCCGAATAGGTGAGCATGATGTTGTTGCGGCTGCCGCTGCCGGACTCCGGTGACACCGAGGCCCAGCCCGTATCCTGACCGGAATAACTGAGAGATATCGTCCAGTCATCCGAGGATGTGACGGTTACAAACTGAGCAGTATGATCATACGCTACGGAGTCGTAGGCAAGGCTGAGCGAATTGTCCTTCGGAAGAGTATCATCCCTGTCTCCGGTACATGAAGACAGTAATACTGCCGGCATCGCTGCCAGCAGTATCACAATCCTCAAAACTTTATGCTTATGAAACATTCCCTACACGGTTACTTTACATTGACTCCCAGAAAACCGACTCTTGTTTTGGACATTCCCTCTGTAGTAACTGTGATTACGGTGCTTGAAGTGGCCCCTTCAATGTTCATGGTGTAGAAGTCATTGGAGCCGAACTCAATCGTAAACGGTTCGTTATTGGAAAAACCTGCATTAGTCTGACAGTCAAGTTCCACCTCTGAAAAACCGTTAATAGTACCGCCTCCGGAAATCTTCACCTTCGCATGAGTCTTATTATTGTTCCAAGCCACTGCATACATAGTGAGTGTCGCCGAGCCGGTCATTCCGAGATTAAAAGAGTATGACCCTGCTGCTTTGCTCGTTCCCAACTTCATTCCTATATATTCCTCACCATCAATAACAAATGTGCTTGCCACGCACTTATCATCAGTGCTGACCGCTGACGGTTTGGACAGGTCTATATTGCCTTCGTAGACACCGTCGCCTGCGGTTCCTTCTATAAGAGCGGGATCATCAGGGAGTTCTCCTTCCTCATGAGAGATGTAGTATGCAGGACCGCCCACCTGGGCCTCACCGTTGTGCTCGTCTCTAGTGCCCACAAGCGTCACGATGTCTCCCTCACTCAGACCTATAGAGGAGAACGAATTGTCATTCTTATCCACCTTGGTCTTTGTCAGACCATAGACATACACTGAGCCTGTCTCGTCCTGTATCGTAATATTTCCATAATAGTCATTATCGATACTGAGGATAGTCCCTGTAAGCTGATACCATACATTGTCACTCACTTCTGCCGCAATGAACTCCTCGATCGTAACTTCCTTGACGGTAGGATCGTCCGGTTCGTCACCGCCGCCCTGTCCTTCTTCATGTGAGATGTAGTAAGCCGGATTCTGACTGCCGCCGCCCTGAGGTTCGCCGCCAAACTCGTCGCGAAGTGTCGCAAGAGTGACTATATCGCCTGTCTCAAGACCGAGAGACCCGAAAGACTTGTCATTTCCTCCGGTCTGCTTTGTTGCAGTAAGACCATAGATGTACACGCTGCCGGTCTCATCCTTGATAGTGATGTTACCATAAACATCGCTTGCGATATCGGTAATCTCACCGGTAAGCTGATACCAAATACCGTCACCGGGCTCGGCATCAAGGAATTCTTCAATAGAAACTTCCTTCAGCTCTTCCGGTTCGTCACCGCCGCCCTGTCCTTCCTCATGCGAGATATAGTACGCCGGTCCGCCTATCTGAGGCTCGTCGTTGTACACATCCCTGGTTCCGGCAAGCGTAAGTACGTCTCCCTCTTTCAGACCGAGCTCGGAGAAAGACTTGTCGTTCTGACCGTCAGCCTGCCACTCACTTGTCAGACCGTACACATAGATGGAGCCTGTCTCGTCGGTAATAGTGAAGTTTCCGTATACTGTGCTCTCTATGTCGGAGATGGTTCCTGTTATCTCGTACCATACCGAACCGCTTACGGGCGCCGCCAGGAGTTCCTCGATGGTAGCCTTTGTCGGCTGGGGACGCTCGAATCCGGAGTCGTCAAAACGTTCTCCGGTCAGGTCTGCATAGTCATCCGTGGAAGTGATGCTTATCTGGTAGTCACCACCATGGACAGCTGCGATACCTTTAAGAGTACCGCTACCTTCGGGTACCAGTTCATCACCGAAAGTCGAATATGAAGAAGAGAAGAGAAGGAATTTCACTCCTGTCCTGGATATGAAATTGATAGAGGTGTGTCTGTCCTTACCTTCACTGTCCTGAGTCACGAATGTCTTGCCGAGATCCGAGTCGACAACCTGTACATCCGTTACGGCCACATACTGGGACTCATACTCACCGGTAACCAGATCAGCTGCGGATATAGTCTTGGGCTCCACCTGAGAACCTCCGGAGAGCTTGGTGATCCTGTCCATAGGTACCGCATCGATCTGAAGCGATCCGTTCTGATAACGCTGCAGAGTAAGGCCATTGACCTTGACCTCTACGCGGTCGCCCAGAGCCAGGTCTTCATTGTTCTCCACAAGATACATGGAGATACCGGCTGTCTCGTCCTGGATGACCACCGTCTTCTGGGAAGTAGCGTTGTTCAGGCCTCCGCTGTTGGCATGGCGGTAGTTGCTGATAACTGTACCGCTGATAGTCCAGTCCTCCGTAATGGTGACATTCTCACCCTGATACAGAGCCCTCAGATCCGCTATGGCATCGTACTGCTTGGCTGTCTCTCCCGGCTGGGACACAGAGACCGTAGCCTTTACGGCTCCTGCATTGAATGTAACAGTCGCATACCTGTCTTCAGCGGTATTGGGAAGAGCTGTAAATACCACTTTGACAGAGTCGCTGGAAGGTGAGCCGCTGGCAGGACTGAGTGTCAGCCAGTCCACTTCTCCGTCAGAGCTGGTTATCTCCGCCTCCCAGTTACGGGTGGAGAGAAGCATTACGGTCTGCTCACCACCGTCTTTAGTGAAAATGACGGACTCCGTACCTACACCTATATTGGCCAGGCCGAAATCGTCTTCCTTTTCCTTACACGAAACAACAGCAGCCAGAATCATGACCGCAGCTGTAAGTTTCATTAAAATTTTAAACATACCTGAAATTTTTATAAAAAATTATACCTTACGTTCTTTTACCTTTTTGGCGCAAAGATATAACTTTTTATAAATACACTATTTTAAATTTTCGTTACAATCTTTTTTATGTCGGATTTTTCCTATCCATCAGCACCTTTATCCATACTTTCCATTCAAGTCCAGGACCACACCCGCGACACCTGTCCTGTGCTCCTATAGAAGCAACTCGATGTTTATTAAGCATATACCAAAGATAGTCCGAAGACAGGTCCCCGCAGCCGACTGGACATACGACATTGCTTCAATGCCCGGGCAATCAGACGGTTGCGATACAACTAAAAAGCAACGTGAGAATGCCGGGAGAAATGGACCGGAAGAATTGGATCGGAAGAATTGGATCGGAAGAATTGGATCGGAAGAATGGGGCTGAGAGATGGGCCGGGCGGTCGTTCTTGGCTGCTGGATACCGGGAGCAGTATATTGCACACCGGCGGGATTGCGGCCTGACCATTGACCGCGAGCATCCAGCCGTCCTCAACCCATAAGGCACCGGCATCAATCATAACAGGCTGTCAATCAGCTACTATTGAATATGACGGTTGCGGTATGGTCTGAAAAAACAGACCATAGGGCACCTACGTCAGAGGAATGCACCTGGGAATCAGAGTCTTAATGAGTCGTACGGTGCTTCATGGGTGATCCTCACGCTGTGCGAATGCAGTGGATGGCAGCGACAGGCATCGGTGTTTCAAAAACAGCAATCCGGCCCGGGCTTGTCTTAGACAGATGAAGTCCGCCACGGAGCGGCAATCTGGGATTGGGGAATCTTTGCGGATAATTATTTTTATTTTTTGCTTTATCGGGAATTTATCATATCTTTGTGATATCATTTTAATATCACTAACTGCAATGAAAAACACTAACGCCACCCAACTCACTCAGAACACACCATTCCAAGGGCGTGTCTCCAACGGATTCCTCATGCTCTTCGTGAGCCTTCTGCTTATCGCGGCCGGCATAGCCTGCATCTGCCTCGCTGAAGGATACAAGACCGATATCGCCGGATACCTATATATTATAACTAATACGGCAGCCATCATACTTTTTCTCATAGCCTTGGTCCTTCCTTTCGGACTGATGACCCTAGAGCCCAATCAGGCACGGGCCATGGTCTTCTTCGGCAACTACCGCGGAACATTCACCCGCACCGGCTTCTTCTGGGTCAATCCCTTCTATTCGAAGAAAAAGGTCTCGCTACGGGCCCGCAACATCAACGTGGATCCGATTAAGGTCAATGACCGCAACGGCAACCCTATCCTCGTCGGCCTCATACTCGTATGGAAGGTGGAGGACGTGTACAAGGCCATCTTCGAGATAGATACCCAGACAATAGCCGCCAGCATCGCAGCCTATAGCAAGAAAGGAGACGACAGCGGACAACAGGCAGGCGCGGTTGACAGAAACTCCGGACGGATGTCGGCACTTGAGTCTTTTGTCAGGGTACAGAGCGATGCGGCCCTGCGTCAGGTGGCCGGCAACTACGCCTACGACAACCTCGGCATAGAGCAGGCCGACACCATTACCCTGCGCAGCGGAGGCGA
>CALVDI010000032.1 GCA_944326225.1 uncultured Bacteroidales bacterium
AATACCTTGTCCAGCACCTCCACCGCCTCCGGTCCGCTGACGCGCACTATCGCGACCGCCCCCTGTCCCGGAGCCGTTGCCCGGGCGCATATTGTCGTCTGCTCGTATATTGTCCCGCTTTCCATCCTATATTTTCTCTAAAAGCGCCACATTCTCCACATGAGTGGTGTGCGGGAACATGTCCACCGACCTGATCCTGACCAGCCGGTACGCTCCGCCGGAGGTGAGCATGGCGAGGTCGCGGGCCTGGGTAGCCGGATTGCAGCTTACGTACACGATCTTCCGCGCCCCGGTTCCGAGCAGCACCTCGATGACCGAAGGGTGTACCCCTGCCCTGGGCGGGTCGAGTATCACCACGTCCGGCGAGGCTCCCTGGGCGGCCACGAACTCCGGAGTGAGGATGTCCTTCATGTCCCCGGCGTAGAACCGGCAATTGTCTATCCCGTTGATCCGCGCATTGACCTTAGCGTCGGCTATGGCCTCGGGCACGTATTCCACGCCCACCACCGAAGCCACGCTCCGGGCCACGAACAGGGCTATCGTCCCGGTCCCGGTGTAGAGGTCGTAGACGTGCTCCCCGCCCTGGAAATCCGCAAATTCGCGCACTGTCGAGTAGAGCCTGTAGGCCTGCAGCGGATTGGTCTGGTAGAAGGATTTCGGCCCGATCTTGAACCGCAGCCCCTCCATCTCCTCGTAGATGGCGTCCTCGCCCCGCGCATTCAGGATCTCCTGGTCGTTGATGGCGTCGTTCATCCTCCCGTTGTACAGATAGTTCAGCGACTTGATCTGGGGAAAACGCTCCATCAGCACGTCGAAGAGCTTCTCCGCCTCGGCGTCGCAGTCCTCCGGCCGGAACCCGCAGCGCAGTTTGCCGAGCTTCGGCGGACGGGCCCCGAACATGACGGTCAGCATGACCTCCCCGCGCAGGTTGGTACGGATGATGATATTGCGCAGGAATCCGGTCTGCTCCCGGATGTTGAAGAATGGCAGCCCGTGCACGATGGCGTACTGCCGGATGAAGTTGCGTATCTCGTTGGAAGGCTCCGGCTGCAGCCAGCAGTGCCTGATATCCAGTATTTTGTCAAATGCCTTGGAAATGTGGAATCCGAGGGCGAATCCGGCGGGATTGCCGTTGACGGACGAGTATCCTCCGCGCAGGTGCCTCGGGAAGACTCCGCCCTCGAACTGCGAAGGGTCGAGCGGGGTAGGAGGGTCGAATACCGACGAGGGGTCCTCACCGCTCTGCAGCCACCGGCGGTCGGAGAAGGTAAATTCCAGCTTGTTGCGGTACTCCGTAGTGCGCTCCGAGGGCAGGATGGGCAGCACCTCCACCTGGTCCATGGGCAGATGCCCGATGCGGGAAAACTGGTCCACGACCTGCTGCTGCTTGTACTTGAGCTGCAGGTGATAGGGGAGTTCCTGCCAGGCGCAGCCCCCGCAGTCCTTGTAATGTTCGCAGAATGGCTCCACCCGGTCAGGCGAGGGCTGCTCGATTTCGACCAGCGTGCCCTCGAAATACTTCTCCCGCCGTTTGTCGATCCGCACGGCCACGACATCCCCCGGCACGGCATTGGACATGAATACCACTTTCCCGTCAATACGGGCCACCGCCTTTCCCTCGGCACCGACGGACTCCACCGTCACGCCGCGGACTATTTCCTTTTCTTTCTTTCTACTCATGGGCGCAAAAATAAAAAGAAGTCGAGAGCAACGCAAATGAACTTGTTCGAATTGCATTGCCAAGGCATGAACAGTATTAAAGACGACATCATCAATCCACAAAAACTGGGATATTGGAAAATGCAGGGCATTTTATAGATATCTGATTATCAATGGTTTATAAAACAATGCGCAATTTTCGCGGTCTTACAGTGGCCTGAAAAATGCACCTTGTTTTGTAAATACCTGGTTATCAAGATGCCCAGAAATGTGCTGCATTTTCCGAATAACACTGTCGCAAGGACAGATCAAAATTGATATGGCTGATTCAAACAAGCATAAACTTGCCATGGAGGCAGTTGTCAAATGTGCAGTGTCGGAAAATAAGTGTCTGATGACCAATCAGTATCTGTTTGCTATTGCACCTGCAATTCAGATTTATTATTTTTGCGCAGCATCTCTTGTTCCGGATTCCGGATGATGAGGGATACCGATTGTTCAACCAGTATGAAATGGCAGATATGCATATGTCTACCTGCGGCGAACACTCCGATGCGGCATCAGTTCCCGCTTGAACGGTCCTGGCAATTGATTGATCAGATTGTTGGGATCCGCCTGAGGCGCATCTCGTAGCAGGTTATGGCAGTCGCTATGGCCACATTGAGGGACTCTGCCCTGTCGGAAGTGCCCTCGGCCGCAGACGGTATATAGATCCTGCGGACGGATTCGTCAAGCAGGGCGGGAGACACTCCGTCACGCTCGCTGCCCATTATGACAAGTGCGCGGTCTGTCTTTAATGGCACTGTGCGGATGTCTTCTCCTCCTTCAAGGGCTGTGGAATAGACCGGTATGCCTGCTGTACGGCAGTTCCGGGCAAGATGCACCAGGTCGCAAGTAGCGGTTTTCTGTCGGAAGATGGAGCCCATCGTGGCCTGTATGGTCTTGGGATTGTACAGATCCGCGCAGTCCGGCGACAGGTAGACTGTCTCTATCCCGAACCAGTCGGCCAGACGCAGGATGGTTCCGACATTTCCCGGGTCGCGGACAGAGTCCAGCCCGAGACACAGGCCGGAGGGCAATGCAGAGGCGCGGTCCGGAATTCCGTCTGTTGGGATACGCAGGACGGCAAGGGCAGGGGAGGGGGAGGAGAGATGGCTCATCCTGCCCATTGCCTCCTCCCCGATATCGGAGGTACGGTATACCGCTTCAACCTGGTACCGCTTCTGAGTCAGGGCCTCCCCGACCATTTTCTCCCCTTCGACGACGAAAAGCCCGTGCTCCTGCCGGAACTTCTTCTGTCCGAGGGAGCGGATGAGCCGGATGTCGGCCTTGGAGGGTATACGGTCGGTCAGCATTGTCCCGCAGAACTTCCGTCAATATCCCAGGATCTTGAGCATCGACTTGTAGGTCTGCTCCTTGCTGAAGAGCTTGGTGGTATAGTCCCCGTCCGGTGTCTTGTCGATGATGATATGCTTGGGAGCGGGCTGGAGGCAGTGCTGGATGCCGCCGTAGCCGGCTATTGACTCCTGGTAGGCTCCGGTGTGGAAGAAGCCGATGTACAGGGGCTCCGGATCGTCAGGGGAGACCTTGGGAAGGAAGATGGCGTTGGCGTGCTCCTCGGCGTTGTAGTAGTCCTGGCTGTCGCAGGTGAGGCCTCCGAGGAAGACTCTCTCGTAGGGCTGGTCCCACTTGTTTATCGGCAGGAGGATGAATTTCTGCTTGATGCCCCAGATGTCGGGGAGGGTGGTCATGAAGGAACTGTCGACCATGTACCATTTCTCGCGGTCGTTCTGCTGCTTGACTCCGAGTATGGAGAATATGGTGGCTCCGCTCTCACCTACGGTATAGGAACCGAACTCGGTGAAAATGTTGGGCTCCTCGACTCCTCGGGAGTTGCAGATGCTCTTGATCTGGGCCACCACCTCCTCGATCATGTACTCGTAGTCGTAGTCCATGCCCAGGGAGTTCTTGATCGGCAGGCCGCCGCCTATATTCAGGGAGTCGAGGGTAGGGCAGACAGCCTTGAGGTTGCAGTACACGTTGACACATTTGCCCAGCTCGTTCCAGTAGTAGGCGTTGTCCTTGATGCCGGTGTTGATGAAGAAGTGCAGCATCTTGAGACTGAACTTCTTGTTATGGCTGAGCTTCTCCTGATAGAAGGGCATGATGTCCTTGTAGCGGATACCCAGACGAGAGGTGTAGAACTCGAACTTGGGCTCCTCCTCGGCCGCGATACGGATACCGATGCGGGTAGGCTCGTTGATCACGGCGTCAAGCTGGTCCAGCTCGGGCATGTTGTCGAGGATGGGTATGGTGTTGTGCCAGCCGTTGTTGATGAACTGGGCGATATTGGCGATGTATGTGTCTTTCTTGTAGCCGTTACAGATGATATAGAGATCCTTGTCTACTGTCTTGCTGTCGTAGAGGGACTCTATCAGGTTGAAGTCGAAGGCCGATGATGTCTCTATGTGGATGTCGTTCTTCAGGGCCTCTTCCAGTACGAAGGAGAAGTGCGAACTCTTGGTACAGTAGCAGTAATGGTAGTCGCCCTGATAGTCCACCTTGGCCATGGCCACATTGAACATCCTCTTGGCCCGCTGTATCTGCGAGGATATTTTGGGCAGATATGATATCTTCAGCGGCGTGCCGTACTGTTCGATGACATCCATCATCGGAATATCGTGGAAATACAGAGCTCCGTCCTCTACACGGAATTCGTCCTGCGGAAACTCGAAGGACTGCTCAACCAAATCGATGTACTTGTTCTTCATGACGCTTAATGCAACTTAGTTACTTTTACCTCTTTTCATGCCATCCGGCTCACCCGGATTTTTCACACTGCAAATATATCCAACTATTTTTTATAAAAGCATTAAAAATTATAAATTTGCAGAAAAATGTAAATGCGTCAAAAGAGCCCGGCATATATCTATCTGATATTGACTTTCATGTCGATGATGCTTCTATTGGGCTCATGCAGTACTACGAAGGTCCTGACCGGAGACCAGACCCGCTTGAAAAGCAACGTCATAACTGTGGTCAACAAGAAGGAGCATCCGGAATATCAGGACTCCCAGCTGGACAACTATATCCGCCAGCAGGCCAATACCTATATTATAAAAACCAGAAGGGGAGGGTGGAATCCGTTTATATACGTCTACAACTGGACTAATGGAAAAGGCAAGGGGTGGGACAGATTTGTCACCCGCTTAGGGCAGGCGCCAGTGGTGTTTGATCCGGCGTTGATGGAGGACAGCCGGGATAATATCACCACGCATCTGAAAAATATCGGCTACTACAACTCCACGGTCGAGGCCAGGGCAGAGATAAAGGACAGACAGACTGTCGTAGACTATATGGTTACCCTCGGCAAGCAGTATCCAATTAAGGACATACAGTATCAGGTAGATGACCCTGCTCTTGCAGAAGTGGTGTACAGTGATACGGCAAACTCCCTGATAAAACGAGGAGCTCCGTTGTCAGAGGACCTGTTGGACAGGGAGACCGAGCGTTCAGCTGCCTATATCAAGGACAGGGGTTACTATGAGTTCTCTAAAAACTACTATTTTTTTGCAGCGGATACATTATCGATAAAGGATTCCGCCCTGCTGAAGGTGTTTGTACGCAATTACACCCGCAATGAAACTCCTCAGGATGCCCGACGGCACAGGAAATTCTACTTCGGTGACGTATCTATACGTCCGGTATCCGACAACATCAGGTACAGGGTTTCTGTCGCCAAGAAGATTCCTCAGATACTGGATACCCTCAAATATGAGAATCTTACGATACTGTATGATTCCAAACGGAAGGTGCGTCCGTCCATCCTGTACAAGATGAACCGCATAGAACCGGGAGATGTCTACAGTGAGTTTATCGTCAACAACACCTACCAACGGTTCGCAAACATGCGTATTTACAACAACGTAAGTGTCGAACTCAATAAGACAGACACCAACGTGGTGGACTGTATGATAAGGCTGATACCTTCAAAGGCCCACGGCTACAGGATCAACCTTGAGGCTTCGACCAACTCGACCGGTCTGATAGGTATTTCTCCTACTTTGTCATATTATAACCGCAATATATTCAAAGGAGGGGAGTGGCTCTCGCTATCTGTTTCCGGCAATTTCCAGTTTTCTGTGGACAACTCGACACGGGCGACCGAATTCGGTGCCAGTGCCGGTCTCAGTTTCCCGACGTTCGTACTCCTGCCCGACAGGATGTTCAAGAACATCATTCCACGTACCGACTTGGATATCACGTACAATTTCCAGCGTCGGCCGGAGTATACACGCAATATGATCGGAGCCAGTTTCGGCTGGAACTGGAGCAGCCAGTCCAACAAATATTATTTCAAAGTGGTTCCAGTCCAGTTCAATATAGTAAACCTGCCTGTTTACAGCGAGTCTTTTATGGAATCGCTTACCAATCCGTTCGTGCGCGAGGCCTACAAGAATCATTTTGAGTTCGGTCTCGGATTCGATATGCAGTACAGCAGTGATCCGAGCCTCAATCCCCAGAAGTCATTTTTCAAGGCAGACTTTCAATTCGACCTGGCAGGAAATCTGCTTTCCGCCTTTAACAATTTCATGCCGGTAGACAGTTCCGGTTTCCATACTATCTGGAATTCGCCTTACTCGCAGTTCGTAAGGGCGGAGCTGTCGCTGTCCTATACATGGAAATTCGGCAAGAACAATAAGCAGGCCCTGGCTGTAAGGGCTCTTGGAGGTGCCGGTTACGCTTACGGCAACTCGACCAAGATGCCTTTCGAGCGTCTGTTCTGGGCAGGAGGTTCAAACAGCCTGCGCGGCTGGACTGCAAGAAGCGTAGGTCCTGGCTCGTCCCAAATGGACCAGACATTCTCCATTCCCAACCAAACCGGCGATATGAGGCTTGAGGCCAACGTCGAGTACCGTTTTCCTCTGTTCTCTATCTTCCGTGGAGCCTTGTTCGTAGACTGGGGCAATGTCTGGAATATTGACCGTACCGGCCGCAACCATCAGTCCATGGAGGGCAGCACGGAAGACGAGAGCGCGGAGCAGTCCTCGTATTTCTCTTTCAGGAATATGCTTACGACATCCGCTCTTAGCTGGGGTGCCGGCATCAGGCTGGACCTCAATTTCGTAGTCGTGCGTTTTGACTTGGGAATCAAACTGTACGACCCGGCTTCACAGCAGTGGCAGAATGCCCGCAACTGGCTCAGGCGCGGAGGATATGCCTTCCAGTTCGGAATCGGCTACCCGTTCTAGGATTCAGGGGTTTATTTCTTGTATTTTGGCCAGAGACGCTCCATTCGGGTGCGTATCTCATTTTCCCTCGGATTATTGCCAGGCTCGTAAAATACAGTTCCGGAAAGTCCGTCCGGAAGGAATTCCTGATCAGTGAAATTACCCTCGAAGTCGTGGGCATACTTGTAGTCCTTCGAATATCCGAGATCTTTCATGAGCCTGGTAGGGGCATTGCGCAGATGGAGCGGGACGGGGGAGTTGTCACCCTTTTCCGCGAGGGCCATAGCTGCGTCAATGGCCATGTAGGCCGAGTTGCTCTTGACACAGGTGGCAAGGTAGATGGCACATTCAGAGAGGATTATGCGGGCCTCGGGCATACCTATCTTGTGGACTGCGTCAAATGTGGCCTGAGCCAGCAGCAGCGCGTTGGGGTTGGCCAGTCCGATATCCTCCGAAGCCAGAATGAGCATCCTGCGGGCAATGAACAGGGGGTCCTCACCTCCGGCCAGCATACGGGCCATCCAGTAGACGGCTCCGTTGGGGTCAGAGCCCCGCATACTCTTGATAAAGGCGGAGATGATGTCATAGTGCATCTCGCCGTTCTTATCGTATATCGAGATGTTCTCCTGAAGCCGGTCGGCCACTACAGCATCGTCTATCACCACCTGCTCCTCAGGCGGGAATGAGTTTACGACTATCTCCAGTATATTCAGCAATTTACGTGCATCCCCTCCGGAAAATCTGAACAGCGCGTCCTTCTGCCTTACATCAATACTGCGAGTCCTAAGATACGGATCCTTGGTAAGCGCGCGTTCCAGCAGGGTCTCCAGATCCTTGACTTCCAACGGCTTCATGACAAATACCTGACACCGGGAGAGCAAAGGGGTGATTACCTCGAAGGACGGGTTCTCTGTAGTGGCGCCGATGAGGGTCACGGTGCCGGTCTCCACGGCTCCGAGCAGCGCGTCCTGCTGTGATTTGGAAAAACGGTGAATCTCGTCGATAAAAAGTATCGGCGAGCCTTTGGCGAATATGGAGTTGTCCTTGGCGCGGGCAAATACGTCGCGCAGTTCCTTGACTCCGGAACTGATGGCTGAGAGTGTGTAGAAGTCCCGCTTGAGTTCCTTGGAGACGATGTGCGCGAGCGTGGTCTTGCCGACACCCGGAGGGCCCCAGAGAATAAACGAGGAGATATTGCCGGACTCAATCATTTTCCGGAGCACCGCACCGGCACCGACCAGATGTTCCTGGCCGACGAACTCCGCAAGAGAGTTGGGGCGCATCCGCTCAGGCAGCGGCATGGAAGGCATGGAGAAGAGGTCTGTCATATCCTATTTAACATAATAGGAATTGTGTGAAAACAACTGGTGCTCGATGGACTGGAGGAGACGCAGCTGGGCACGCGTCCTGACAAGGTTGTGTTCCGGATATTTCACCTTATAATATCTGTCACCGTCAATGTAGTCCATCAGGAACCTCAGGACCTGCTCGTATGTGATGTAACGGGCCGAGAACGGCAAATATTCGCGCTCTATGTCCGTCAGGAAATCCTCGGCCTCGGACAGATATCCGCGAAGAAAAGCATCGTACATCTTGCGGCTCATGGAAACTCTGTCCGGCTCCGGATCGTCCTCGGCACCGGTATTGGTATACGAGCGTATGGAGTCACCGAAATCATATAGGCACGGTGCTCTGAGAACTGTATCCAAATCCAGCACGCACAGGACGTTTCCGTCACGGTCAAAAAGCATATTGGCTATCTTGGTATCGTTGTGAGTAACTCTCAGCGGTATCTGACCGCCTTCTACAAGTTTGAAAAAATCAAGCATCTCGGAACGACGAGCCTCTATCTCTGAGATCAGATCCCGCACTTCGGCTGCACGGCCTGCCGGATCTTCCGCCAAAGTCTTGTCCCACTGCACGAAACGGTATTTGATATTGTGGAATCCAGGCAGCGTATCCACTAACTCACCTTCAAAATCAGCCAGCATTGCCTGAAACCTGCCTATGCCTCGTCCTCCGCACTCAGCCAGATACTCAGAGTCAGCTTTATCGTAACTAACAGAGTCATCGATAAATACCGTTGCGCACCAATATTCTCCGTCACATTCATAGTAGAGCCTGCCGTCCTTTGCCGGCACTACGGTCAGGGCCTCCCGCATAGAATCTCCTCCCGCATCTGCTATTTTCTTTTTCAAATGCTCGGTCACGGCCTTGATGTTGCTCATCATACCCGGTATATCCTTGAATATTACCGTGTTCTTACGTTGCAGGATATATTTCACCGGACTGTCGGCAAGCAAGACAGTATAAGTATCGTTGATGAAGCCGTCCCCAAGGGCCTTGACTTCAGATGGCCTACCTTCCAGACAGAACTGTCCGGCAATTTCTATCAATCGGTTATTATTCAACATATTACTTAAGTCTCAACAATGTTCCTGCATCCGAGGCGATCCGAACATCCACGGGAGTCCGGGAGTTCAGCTCGTCCGTCTCCGCAATTCCGAAATAATCGAATGCGTGCTTTGGAATATTAACCTTAATCTGTACCCTCTCGTTGGAGAAATTGGCTGCGCACAGGTACAGCCTGCTTCCGGAGCGTCTCATAAAGACGAAATGCCTGTCCGGATTGAAGTATTCGGAAGCGGGATTGACATATTCCAGGTCAAAGGTATCTCCCTTGAATATTGCCGGATCCGCAGTCTTTTTCATGAACTCGCGGTAGACCACATACAGAGCCTGCTCCTCGTAGCCAAGATACTTCATCGGATCTCCGGCCTTGACTCCGCGGAGCCAGTCACGTACTTTTGGCAGCGAGCAAAAATCAAAAATGGAGGTTTTGTCAGGACCTTCACCGAACTCCTGTCCGAAGTACAGCATGAACGGGGCCCTGTTGAAAAACAGCGACACGAACAGGGCGGCCAGCCCTCCGAACGGACTGCCGGCAAAGTAAGGCGATGATATGCGGTCCTCGTCATGATTCTCCAGGAAGTTGAGCATACGGTCCTGATAAGGCCCGATCTTCTGCCACTGGGCAGTGAGACTGCTGGCCGGAGCCTCTCCCCTTACGATTTTCTTAAGAGTGTCATAGAAACCGCTCTTGTCATAGAGGTAGTCAAAATGTCCGTGATCAAAGTAACTGCGGTAGTTGTCAGGCTGATAGGCCTCGCCGATGAAGATAAGTCCCGGATATGCCTTTTTCACCTCGGGAATGCACCAGTGCCAGAAATCCACGGGCACAAGCTCCACCATATCGCAGCGGAAGCCCCCTACTCCCTTTGCCGCCCAGAAGAGCAGGATGTCACGCATCTTCTCCCATGTGTCCCGGTCGTTGTAATTGAGCTTGACAGTGTCGCTCCAGTCTCCGTCATGGATACGGCCAGGATAGAAATTACGGTCCTCGAAAGGCCTTACAGTACCTTTATATGAAGGAGACACATGGTTGGGCACAAAGTCCAGGATAACCTCCATACCGGCCTCCTTGGTCCTGGAGACCAGAGCCTCGAACTCCTTCATCCGGCTGCCTTCCCGGGAAGCCAGATACGGATTGACGTCGTAGTAATCCGTTATTGCAAACGGAGAACCGGCGCCTCCTTTTACTCCGTAATCACCCTGGACGGCGTGACGTATGACGCCCGTGTACCATATATGAGTCACATTGAGCTTCCTGATCTCGTCCAGCACAGGAGCTGTGATGTCCTTGAACTTACCAGTACCGTTCTGTTCCAGAGTTCCTCCGGGGACATTGTCCATGCGCGTATTGCCGAACACCCTCGGCAGCAGCTGATAGATGATGAGTTTTCCTTTCATTAGTCTTCAGGTCTTTCCCAGTTGAGTATCTTGTAAAAATCGTAGTCAGAAGGGTAAGTGACGTACTTTTTGGCGGCTTCATAGTCGTCAGGTGTCAGATAATGAAGCATATACCTGAGTACATTCTGCACTTTTTCCCTGGATATGTCCACCGGACGCGGAGGAATCTTTCCTGTCTCCGGATCCTGCAGGTCCTTCAGGTACAAGGGGGTCACGATGCCCAGAGAGTTGATATACACCATGCAGCCGGTCTCTCCGGCCTTGAAGAGCTTCCATACACCGAAGGCCATCTGCGAGCAGTAAGTGATGTCGAACGATACGGGAGTATGGCAGCGCACGTCATAGCCTATCTCGATGGGACGTGTCTTGACCTTCAGTCCCAGAGACTCCAGCTTGGCATCCAGCACTGTGCTGAACAGCTGGGCCTTGGATATCTTGCCGAGTTCAGGGTGGCCGTGCTCGTCATAGGAGAACTGCACCCCTGTGGACATCAGTTCATCGTTGCTGAG
Source organism: uncultured Bacteroidales bacterium (assembly GCA_944326225.1). Classification (GTDB taxonomy): domain Bacteria; phylum Bacteroidota; class Bacteroidia; order Bacteroidales; family UBA932; genus Coprenecus. The sequence goes on from CALVDI010000032.1 coordinate 11,210, forward strand.
CTGATAGAACACGCCCTCCGAGACTATTATACCGCCGTATGAGATGCCCATGAGCTTTCTCTTTATGATGGACGATACGGCCAGGCGCACTATCTTGTCGATGGTCAGCTCGGTCTTGTTGAACATCTCCGGAATCACTATCATGGGATAATGACAGGAGGCTCCGATACCTATCGCCAGATGACCGGCGCTTCGCCCCATAGCTGAGACCAGGAACCATGTGCCGCTGGTACGGGCATCCTCGTAGACTATGGTGGCGACCCTGGTGCCCTCGGATTTCGCGGACTGATAGCCGAATGTCGGCTGATTGTTTGGCAGCGGCAGGTCGTTGTCTATGGTCTTGGGCACATGTATGTTCTGTATGGAGACACTGTGTGCGCCCAGATATTTGGTCACCCGGTTGGCAGTAGAGGCAGTGTCGTCTCCGCCTATAGTAACCAGCAGCTTGACATTGTTGTCCTTGAAGAACTTCAGGTCAAACCGTTTCTCAAAATCCTCATCCGAAGGTTTGTAACGGCTCATCATCAGATGCGAACCGCCCCGGTTGAATATGTCGTCAGCCAGGAAGAAATCAATGTCGATATAGGACGGTTTTCCGTTGAAAAGGCCCTTATATCCCTCATGCAGACCGATAACCCTGTATCCTTTGGATATGAAAGTCTTCGCTATAGTGCCTATAACGGTGTTGATGCCGGGAGCCGGTCCTCCTCCCGCTAAGATTACAATTGACGGCTTCATAAGTCATTGTGCTAATTCATTACAAATTTAGTAATTTTTGACGGATTATTTTTTATATTTTTGCATTTGATATGAATTTTAAAGATAAAAAAGAGGTTCAGAAGCGGATAGAGTTCCTCCGGCAGGAGCTGGAAAAGCACAACTACAGGTATTATGTGCTGAACGACCCCCAGATATCGGATTTCGAATACGACGGGATGATGAGCGATCTGGCGTCGCTGGAGAAGATGTATCCGGAGTTCGCCTCCCCGGATTCCCCTACGGTGAAGGTCGGCAGCGACATAGCCGGAAAAGCTCCCGGAACGAGGGAATTCAGGCAGTACCGGCACAGATATCCCATGCTGTCATTGGGCAACACCTACAATATCGAGGAACTTCAGGACTTCGACCGCAGGGCGCGTGAAGGCGCCGGCAGCAGCTTCAACTACAGCTGCGAGCTCAAGTTCGACGGAACGGCCATCTGCCTCACCTACTCTAAAGGGCGGCTGGTACGGGCCCTTACCCGAGGTGACGGAACGGTCGGAGACGATGTCACCGACAATGTCCGCACCATATCCTCCATACCGGTTCATATCGGGGATGTTCCCTGGGATTTTGAGATAAGAGGCGAGATCTACATGCCGTTCGCCTCATTCAATGCCCTGAACGAGGAACGTCTGGACATAGGCGACCAACCCTTCGCCAACCCGCGCAACGCAGCCGCCGGCTCACTCAAGACTTTGGATCCGAAGGAGGTCCACAGGCGCGGTCTGGAATGTGTCCTTTATCATATAATAGGTGACGGTCTGCCGTTCAGATACCATTCCGAGGCCCTGGAGTGGGCCGCCGGACACAATCTGCCCGTATCCAAGTACTCCAGGCTGTGCCATGACATGGAGGAAGTCAGAGCCTATATCTCGGAATGGGACACCAGGCGCAAGACTCTTCCCTTTGCCACTGACGGCATAGTCATAAAGGTGGACGACCTTGCGCTCCAGACCAGACTGGGCTATACCGCCAAATCCCCGCGCTGGGCCACGGCATATAAGTTCAAGCCCGAGCAGGCCCTGACCCGACTGCTGTCCATAGACTATCAGGTAGGCCGCACCGGAGCGGTGACTCCCGTCGCCAATCTCGACCCGGTACCTCTTTCCGGTACGACTGTCAAAAGGGCATCCCTGCACAACGCCGACCAGATGGAGCTGCTGGATATCCGCATAGGTGATTATGTCTACGTGGAAAAAGGCGGAGAGATTATACCGAAGATTACAGGAGTGGAACTGTCCAAGCGTCCTGCCGAAGCCGAAGTGCCTCACTTCCCTACCATTTGCCCTGACTGCGGAGCCCCGCTGGTCAAGGACGAGAGCGAGGCCAGGCATTACTGTCTTAACGAGGCCTGTCCGACGAGGGTCAAGGGCGCCTTCCTGCATTTTATCTCCCGCAAGGCCATGAATATCAATGCAGGAGAGGCTACCATCGACCAACTCTACGACAAGGGCTATATCCACGAGCTGCCGGACCTCTACCGCCTGAATATGGAACAGCTGCTGACACTGGACGGGTGGAAGGAAAAATCCGCCGGCAACTTTCTTGAAAGCGTGTCCGCATCTGTCAAGGTTCCTTTCGGAAGAGTACTGTTTGCCTTGGGTATAAGGCATATAGGCGAGACGACAGCGAAGACGCTGGCTGCCCGTTTCGGAAATATCGAAGCCATGGAAAAAGCATCTCGGGAGGAGTTTCTGGAGGTAGAGGACATCGGAGAAGTGATAGCGGACTCTCTGGTGGAATATTTTGGTAATGAAGGCCATAGGAGAATCATACAGGAACTGCGGGATTTCGGCTTGCAATTTGCAGACAACTCTGCGGCATCCAGGCTGTCGGACAGGCTGAGCGGCTGTACAGTCGTGGTTTCGGGTAATTTCACCCGTCCCAGGGACGAGATGAAGGCCCTGATAGCCGCGCACGGAGGCAAGAACACCGGTTCGGTGAGCGGAAAGACCACTTACCTGTTGGCCGGAGAGAAAGCCGGGCCGGAAAAACTCGCAAAAGCGGAGAAACTGGGTGTCAAAGTCATAACAGAAGAAGAATTTTACAGTATTATAAACTCATAAACCTATTGATATGATACAGATCAGCAACAAAGTGTTCTATATCGGAACCAATGACCGCAAGAAGCATCTTTTCGAGAACAACTGGCCTCTGCCCAACGGAGTGGCCTACAATTCATACATCATAGCCGACGAGCATCCGGCCCTGATAGACACGATTGAATACGGTTCTGACCCCGACTATCTGGCACATATAGACAGCGCGCTGGGCGGACGGGATCTGGAATATATGATCGTCAACCACATGGAGCCCGACCACTCCAGCATGATCGGCGAGATCCTGCGCCGCTATCCCAGGGTCAAGGTCGTGGCCAACTGCAAGACCTATAAGATAATGGAAAGCTACTACCCTCTCCCTCAGGACAATATCCATGAGATTAAGGAAGGGGACGTCCTCGACCTCGGCCATCACAAGCTGACATTCGTCATGGTTCCCTGGGTACACTGGCCCGAGACGATGGTGACATACGACACTGTGGATCAGATACTCTTCTCGTGCGATGCATTCGGCTCTTTCGGAACCCTGGACGGAGGCATCTTCGACGACACGGCCAACTTTGACTTCTATGAGGAGGACATGCTGCGTTACTACTCCAACATCGTGGGCAAGTGGAGCGGCATGGTGCAGAAGGCTTTCAAGAAGCTGGAGGGTGTGCCGGTGAAGATTATCTGCCCGTCTCACGGACTCATCTGGCGCAAGGACCCGGGCAAGGTGCTCTCGCTTTACGACAAGTGGAGCAAGTACGAGGCTGAGGACGGCTTCGTAATCGCATACGCCTCGATGTACGGCAACACCGAGAAGTTCGCTGATGAGATAGCCCGTCAGATATCGGCCCTCGGTGTCAGGGATATCCGCGTATACGACGTGTCCAAGACCCATGTCTCCTATCTGCTGACAGCCATCTGGAAATACAGGGGCCTCGTACTCGGAAGCTGCGCCTACAACACCGGTATGCACCCCATGATGGCCCTGCTTACCCATGAGATAAGCGTATCGGCTCCTCAGAACAAGATTCTGGGTATCTTCGGAGGCTCAAGCTGGAACGGAGCCGGAGCAAAGGCCCTCAGAGAGTTTGCGGAGAAGGCCAAAATGCCCGTAACCGGAGATCCCGTGGAATTCCTCGGACGGCCCTATGAGTCCGATTTCGACAAGATAGGCGACTTCGCCAAGAAACTGGTGGATGCGATGCGCGGATAACATAAGACGCTTCAAGGAGTTCTTCCGCGACGGCATCTGGAACATCAACACCTCCGACCTTGGCCGGGCAAAGGCCAAGGTCGTCAGGTATATCAGGGTCATCATACTGACCGCCAAGAATTTCAGTCACCAGAACGTAGGACAGCAGGCCGTGGCTCTGAGCTTCTTCACGACGATGGCCTTCGTGCCCTTTCTGGCAGTAGCATTCGCCATATCCAACTACGCAGGACTGGGAGACCACCTGAGGGAACTGATATACGACAATTTCGGACGCGATACGATAGTAAACCATATACTTACCTTCGCGGACAACATCATAGCCGCCTCCCAGCAGGGCATCTACGGAATCCTCTCGTTTCTGATCTTCCTATGGATGGTGATATGGCTGATGTCCAGGGTTGAATGGTCTTTCAACCGGATCTGGAAGGTGGAGCGCAACCGCATACTGTGGAAGAGGGTGCTGGCATACATCGTCACCATGACCGCTTCCCCGTTCGTCATCATGGTCTTCCTTTCGGTGGCCCTCTCCATTTCCGACGGTATCGAGGCCATCGGACTTGAGATACCTTTTCTGAGCTCCATCAGCACTTTTCTGGTGTGGCTCTCGTTCTTTGCGTTCATGACGGTTGTCCTGACTGCAATGTACATACTGATACCCAACGCCCGGGTGAGGCTGCTGCCGGCGCTTTCGGCCGCGCTTATATCCTCACTGGCATTTACGGTCGTGCAGTATCTCTATATGGAGACCCAGATGTTCGTGTCGAGGATGAATGCCGTCTACGGAGTGTTCGCTGCCATTCCGCTTTTTATGGTATGGCTCAACATCGGATGGTTCATCATCCTGCTGGGCTCTGAACTTTCCTACGTCTTTCAGAACGTGGACAATTATCCGCTGGAAGACTTGAATTGAGAATGTTTAAAATATTGAGTAAAATGAATATGGAATTAACAAAAGGCTTCGTGGATTTTATTGACGACGCCAAACTGCATTCCCTGATCAACAACACCAGGGAGGACCCGGTGGTCTACAGGGCTATTTTAAAGAAATCCCTTTCCAAACAACCGCTGACGGTCGAGGAGACGGCTGCGCTCATCGCTGTCCAGTCCCCTGATGGCCTGCATGAGATATTCGAGACCGCCAGGGAACTGAAACGTTCCGTATACGGCAACCGTATAGTGCTCTTCGCTCCCCTTTATATCGGCAACTACTGCATCAATGACTGTCAGTACTGCGGTTTCCGCCGCTCGCTGCGCAGCACAGTCCGTCACAGTCTCAGCGACCAGGAGCTGGTCAACGAAGTGCGTTCCCTGGAGGACGAGGGTCACAAAAGGCTCATACTCGTCTACGGAGAGCATCCGAAATACACTCCCGAGTTCATCGCCAATACCGTAAAAATGACCTATGCCACCAAGTCCGGCAAGGGAGAGATACGCAGGGTAAACATCAATGCGGCCCCCCTGGATATCGAGGGATACAAGACAGTAAAGGCGGCCGGTATCGGTACTTTCCAGGTATTCCAGGAGACTTATCACAAAGAGACATATGCCAGATACCATCCAGGGAATACCCAGAAGAGCAACTATCTTTGGAGGCTCAACGCCATGGACCGCGCCTTCGAGGGCGGCATAGACGACATGGGCATCGGTGCCCTGTTCGGACTCTATGACTGGCGGTTTGAGGTACTCGGACTGGTATCCCATGCAATCCACCTCCAGACTACTTACGGAGTCGGTCCTCACACCATCAGTTTCCCGAGAATTCAGCCGGCCAACGGCATGGAACTGGATCTGCCCTACAGGGTATCAGATCAGGATTTTAAGAAACTGGTGGCAATACTCAGGCTTGCAGTACCTTATACCGGCCTTATAATGACCGCCAGAGAGTCCCGTGCCATCCGCGATGAGGTGATGGAATTCGGAGTTTCACAGATCGATGCCGGCACCAAGCTGGAGATCGGAGGCTACAATAAGGAACGCAAGGGAGATGAGCAGGCCCTGGACGAGGAACAGTTCCAGATCGGTGATACCCGCAACCTGGACGAGGTCATCCGCTGGCTGCTTACCCGCGATTATATCCCCAGCTTCTGCACCGCCTGCTACCGCGTAGGCCGTACAGGAGAGCATTTCATGGAATTTGCCATCCCCGGCTTCATCAAGAGATTCTGCACCAGGAATGCCTTGCTTACACTGGCCGAATATCTTGAGGACTATTCGTCGGACCTTACGAAAGAGGAAGGATATAAGCTGACAGAGCGGGAATTGGCGAAGATGCCCGACGGGGACGAGAAAGAAAGTCTGAAAGAGAGACTGAAAAAAATCCGCGAACAGGGTATCCGGGACATTCTCTATTAGTTTTTTGATTATTTTTGCAGAATGGATTTCACACAAAGCGATTACGATCTGATAAATAAAGAATTCGAGGAGCTTCGGCTGGCCGCGCTCAAGCGGTGCTCCTCGCAGGAGGAATATGACGGTGTTCTGAAGGCCTTTGACTTCGCAAATGAAGCCCACAAAGGTGTCCGGAGAAGGTCTGGAGAACCGTATATCATCCATCCGATATCCGTGGCCAAAATCGTTGTCAACGAGATCGGGCTCGGATACAAGTCTATCGTAGCTGCCCTTCTGCATGATGTGGTGGAGGACACGGAATACACCGTGGACGACATCAAGCGTCTTTTCGGAGAGAAGATAGCCTCGCTGGTAGACGGCCTGACAAAGATCAAGGCCGCCATGGACACCGACGGCGGCGGCAATCTTCAAGCCGAGAATTTCAAGCGGATCATCCTGACTCTCAACGATGACGTGCGTGTAGTGCTGATCAAGCTGGCCGACCGTCTGCACAATATCCGCACCATCGGCTCCATGCCGGACTACAAGAAGGACAAGATACTCAGCGAGACCATGTACCTCTTCGTGCCCCTGGCTCACAGGCTGGGTCTGTACAACATAAAGTCCGAGATGGAGAACATCTGGCTCAAGACCAGAAATCCCAAGATGTACAACGACATCGTAGCCAGGATAGACGGAGTGATAAAAGAAAAGGGGGAGGCCATGGACAAGTTTATCCAGCCCGTGGCTGATGCCCTGCAGAATGCCGGCTATACATTCGACATCACCAAGAGGACCAAGACCCCCTACTCTGTCTGGCACAAGATGCAGGAAAAGCACGTGGAGTTCGAGGACATATACGATATCTACGGTATCCGCATCATATTCACTCCAAAGCCCGATGAGGACGAGCGCACCCAGTGCTGGTACATCTATTCGCTCGTATCCGGCATCTACACTTCCAAGACAGACCGCATCCGCGACTGGGTGACCAGACCCAAGAGCAACGGCTACGAGGCCCTGCACTGCACGGTCATGAGCAACGGCGGCGGATGGGTGGAGGTCCAGATCCGCAGCGAGAGGATGAACGAGATAGCCGAGAAGGGTATCGCCGCACACTGGAGCTACAAGCAGAAAGGCGAGGAGACCAACTCTGAAAAAGAGATGGACCGCTGGCTGGACATGGTCCGGGAAGTGCTGGAGAATCCGGATTCCAACGCCTTGAAATTCCTGGACAAGTTCCACGACACCCTGCTGGACCAGGAGATATACGTCTTTACTCCGAAAGGTGAGTCGAAATCCCTGCCTAAAGGCTCCACCGCCCTGGATTTCGCATACAGCATCCATTCCCAGATAGGCAACAGGGCCATTGCGGCCAAGATCAACTTCAAGCTCTCGCCTCTGTCCAAGGTGCTTCGCAACGGAGATCAGGTGGAGATCATCACCGCCGAATCCCAGAAGCCCCAGCCGGAATGGCTTGAATTCCTCAGGACATCCAGAGCCAGGAACTATGTTTACGAAGCTCTTAAGGATGACGTGGATGACAGCATCAAAAGCGGCCGCCAGATGCTTGAGAAAGAGTTGGCCGGCTACGGAGTCAAGCTGCAGAGCAACGTGCTCAAGAAACTCCTGCGCGAATATTCCGTGAGCACGAAGGAAGAACTTTATAACAAAATATCCACCGGTGTCATATCTCTTAAGGAACTGGACAAGGTACTGCGCAAGAACACAGAGAACAAGAACGTCATATACTGGACTCTGAAACTGTTCGGAAGCAACAAGAAAAACAGCAGTGACGACAGCATCGAGGTAAGTGACGAGAATGACGAGATGACCAATGCCGAGATAAGAGACCGTATCATCAGGAACCAGCTTGACAAGAACAGAGATCTGCTTTTGGCCGATGAGGGCAAGGGCGAGGGCAAGAATCCGGACAGTCCTGTGACATACCGCATAGCTGACTGCTGCTACCCTATTCCAGGTGACACTATAGTAGGATTCATCAATGACAGTGGAGAGGTCGTTGTGCATAAGAAGACTTGCCCTGAAGCTGTCAATCTGGCCTCCATTCACGGAGACAGGATAGTAAACGCCAAGTGGAGCAAGAACACCGTTGCATCCTTCCTTGCAAGAATCAAGATATTCGGTACTGACAGGCTCGGCATACTCAACGAGCTTACCAAAGTCACGACACTTGTACTGAACATCAACATCCGGAAAGTCTATATCGCCACTCATGACAGTATCTTTGAGGGATATGTAGACTGCTATGTTAGAAGCACGGGGGATCTGGACAATCTGATGAGCCATATACGTAAAATCAAGGGCGTTGAAAGTGCCAATAGAATCGACATCAAAGAGGACAAATAGCAATTGGAGATGAGACACAAGAACCTGTTCAATACAGTAATAGTAACCGGAATATTCGCATCCGTGATATTTTCCAAGTCGTGCGCGAATACATCCACGCCGCCTGAAGGCGGCCCGAAAGACACCATCCCCCCGGTCATAGTGGAAGTGGTGCCTGCCAATAATGCGTTGTTTCATCCAAGGGACATAAAGCACAGCCAGGTCTCCTTTGAGTTTGACGAGTATGTGGCTCTTAACAACCCGGGGGCCAATATCTTTCTTTCTCCACCACAGTCAAAGCCGCCTACAGCCAAGATCAAGGGAAAGCGTGTGATCGTCTCATTTGCAGAACCCCTGGATTCCAATAAGACATATTCGCTTTCACTGGGCGAGGCCATCAAGGATAACAATGAGGGCAATCCATTTGCCCCATATACACATAGTTTCTCCACAGGAGATCATATTGATTCTCTTTTCGTGTCCGGCAATATAGTCGAGGCTTCAAGCATGCTTCCCATGCCCAATATCACGGTTCTTTTCCATACGGATCCGTCCGATTCGGCGATATTCAAGGTGCGCCCCAAAGCTGCGGCAAAAAGTGACTTGTGGGGATATTTCACAGTCCGCAACCTCCCTGCCGATACTGTCTACAGGGTATTTGCCATAGAGGACTTGAACAACAACAATTTATACGATCCTGACCAGGAAAGAGTCGCATTCCTTGACACACTGGTCATTCCGTCCAGTATAATGAGGGACAGTATCCCTGAGCTCATCCCCGTCAACATGAAGGATACGGCGGCCTGTTTATCAAGACCGGCCCAGCTTTTCCTCTCCATGTTTAAGGAAGTGTCCCAACGGCAGTTCTTAAGAGCAAAAGAAAGAGTCTCAAGGAGACAGATGTACCTTAAATTTGCCGCTCCTTATCCTCAGATAGATTCCTTGATCATTGACGGTATACCAGAAGAGAAGATCATCAAGGAATACAACTTCTACCGTGACAGCATCACCATATGGATCAATGAGCAGGGCGGTGTCCATGATACTCTGCGTATGAGGCTCACATATATGCGTACAGATGATTCTCTTAACATACTTGTACCTGTAACGGACACTATCCGTATGATACGTCCAAAAGGCAAGATGGTAGAGAACAGGTTCGGAGACATGGTGGAGGAAGTGGATACTCTGGCAGCATATAAAGTTGACGCTGCTCCGGAGAACATAGACCAGAACGGCATAATCATCACTTTTGAGTCTCCCATGATTGTGACTCCTTTCGACTCGATAACGATTATGGCCAAGAACACGAGAGAACAAGTAACGCCAGCACCTTTCACTGTCGAACAGGACACAGCAGATATAAAGAAATATGTTCTGCGTCTGCAGGAAAAGCTAGTTCCGGGATTTGAGTACACTCTTAGAATTCCTGACAGCGTTTTTATGGATATTGACGGAATATATTGCGACAGTCTCGTGCAGAAAATAAGTCTCCCTCAGGATGACAAATTGAGTTCACTCACAGTCGAGGCGAAGAATGTCAATGAAAAATATATGGTAGAGCTTGTCGATGAGAAACGCACCACTGTATACCGTACATATCAGATAGATTCAGCTGCCGTACTCGAATTCCCTTATCTTAAAGCAGGTAAATATTCTCTCCGCATAACGGAGGACAAGAACGGCAACGGACAGGTGGATACCGGCTCACTGCTTGACAGGAAGCAGCCCGAAAAAGTAATGATGTTCAAAGTCAACAGTTCTCTTGGCAACGACGCGTATATTATGGATATACCGGAGAGGACAGAACTGATACAAACCATTGATATCGGAGAAATGTTCAAATGAGACTAATACCTACGATAATAACCGTTTTCATTTTGTCAATCATACCATTATCGTCTTTTGGACAGAATAGAAAAGACAGAAAGGAAGCGACAGAGCAAAAAATAGAACCAGGCGTTCAGTGGGATACAACAGTAAAAGTACTTCCTGTAAAGTATCCTGAGCATCTGATCGGTATCAGATATGACTTCTCGTTCACAAGTGTGTCAGTAACACCTGATATGGGGGTCAAGCCAGTCAATTCACCATTGAATATAGCTGTCTTATACACTTACTATCATCCTCTATGGAGTGCTTATGACTTTTTCGGTCTTCAGACAGGATTGAGATACAGCAAGTACGGTTTCGTCAACGGAGAATACCAGTTTGAGAATTTCGAACAGACAGTATCGCTTGTCGAACTGCCTTTCCTCTCTGCCTTTCATGTGGATCTGGGCGAACATTTCAGGATATTGGCAAGTCTCGGACCTTTCATAGGATATCGTTTTGCCACGACGAAGGAGAACGGGTTTGACTGTTTCGATATAAGGTTCGATTATGGGATTGCAGGAAGTCTCGGTGTCGCATATATTCTTGGAAAATGGGTTGAGTTTCATCTGGAAGGTGTATTCCATTACTCCCTGGCCATGCTGTATCATCCGGAGAAGATGAGCAGTTCCACATGGATATATACTTACCCTTGGCAGGCCAGCATATGTTTAGGTGTTCACTTTAAGATTAAGTAGCATGCGCTATATTATTGCAAATGTGAGGAATGTGCTCATCGGGCATAATGAGCCGACTGTTGTTCAGAGCATGTGCAACTGCGACACCAATGACATAGAGTCGGCAGTGGCCCAGTGCAGGGAAATGTACCTGGCCGG
>CALVDI010000033.1 GCA_944326225.1 uncultured Bacteroidales bacterium
CGTAACTTTATTCTCATCGCATCCGTCCTGATGTGCGCGTCCGCAGCGGCATCATGGGCACAGCAGACCCCGGTGACCGAGGCCAACTACGATATGGCCGAGCGTTTCTCACCGAACAAGGTCAACCGCATGGTCTTCTCTCAGACCGTCAACCCTTCATGGTTTCCCAATTCCGACAAGTTCTGGTACAAATGGGAGACTCCGGAAGGAGCCGGTTACTGGATCGTGGACCCTGCAGCCAAGAGCAAGAAGGCCGTATTTGACCTTGACAGGCTCGCCATGGAGCTTACTGAAATTATACACGACCCGTTCGATGCGCAGCATATACCGTTCATGGACCTGAAACTGAAAGACGACAACACCTTTACTTTCAGCATCAAGTCCACGATAGACGAGCCCGACACCACCGCTGACGGCAAGTCTCAGATGAAGAAAAAAGTCTTCCGCTTCGAATACGACATAGACTCCAGGGAACTTACCGACGTAACGGACATGGAGGAAGAAAAAGAATTCCCCGAATGGGCCAATATATCTCCCGACAGCAGCTATGCAGTATATGCCAAGGGATACAACCTCTACTGGACGGACATGGAGAATCTCCGCAAACTGATGGAGGACGAGAAAGACTCCACCGTGATTGAATACGCCCTTACCACCGACGGCACGAAAGATGTCGCCTACGGCGGCAACGATTACTCAGGAGTCGAGGACAGGGACACATGCAGCAGATACTATGTCATGCTCCAGTGGTCTCCGGACTCCAGACGTTTCCTGCACCAGAAATACGACATGTCCGGCATCGGCGAGATGTGGGTGATCAACTCCACCGCCGATCCCCGTCCGGAACTCCAGACCTACAAATACCAGATGCCCGGAGAGCCCGGTCCCAAGAGCTACCTGATGCTGTTCGACATGAAGAGCAAGACTTCCAGGACTCTGGACGTATGGGCCTTCAAGGACCAGACAGTCATGATCAGCACCAAGCCCTGGACCAACAAGGACTTCTACGGCGACTACCTTGTATCCGAATGGCTCGGAGATGACAATTCGTTCTACTTCACCCGTGTCAGCCGCGATGAGCACAGAGTGGACATCTGCCGTTACTGGCTGGACACCGATTCCGTGCAGGTACTGATAGAGGAGCGTCTGAACACCTACATCGACGTATGTGACTTCGAGCTGGTGGAGAACACCGGCGAGATCGTCATGCGCTCAGAGCGCAACGGCTGGGCCCAGCTCTACCTGCATGACAAGGACGGCAAGCTGATACGCCCGCTGACCGACGGAGCCTACCATGTATCCACCATCGAAGGCGTGGATGAGAAGACCGGCAAGGTATTCTTCACCGCCACCGGATATGACAGGGAGGAGAATCCCTACTACAACCACCTCTTCAGCGCAGACCTGAACGGCAAAGGTGTAAGGATGCTCAACCCCGGCAACATGGACAACCGCAGCCACATGCCTGACGACTACAGGTACTTCGTCAACAATGCCTCCAGAGTGGACACCGCTCCTGCCAACGCCCTCTACAATGCAGCCGGCAAGAAAATCATGGATCTGGAGACCTGTGATCTCAGCCAGCTGTTCATGGCCGGTTACAAGTTCCCCGAGATATTCAAGGCCAAAGCCGCCGACGGCATCACCGACCTCTGGGGTGTCATCTACAAGCCTTTTGACTTTGACTCCACCAAGCTCTACCCCATCATAGAATACGTCTATCCCGGACCGCAGGTAGAGTCCACCGAATATTTCTGGACATCGAGGATGAACCGCATCGACCGTCTGGCCCAGCTGGGCTTCATAGTCGTGACCGTAGGCCACAGGGGAGGGCATCCCGACCGCTCGAAATGGTATCACAACTTCGGTTACGGTGACATGCGCGACTATCCCATGGCCGACCACAAATACGTCCTTCAGCAACTGGCGGCACAGCGCAGATACATGGACATCAATAAGGTCGGAATACACGGCCACTCCGGCGGCGGATTCATGTCCACGGCAGCCATCCTCACCTACCCCGACTTCTATAAGGCGGCTGTATCCTGCGCCGGCAACCACGACAACAGCATCTATAACCGCTGGTGGAGCGAGACTCATCACGGTGTCAAGGAAGTCGTATCCGAAAAGGGCGACACCACATTCAACTACAGCATCGAGGCCAACCAGGACTTCGTCAAGAACCTCAAGGGCCATCTGCTGCTGGTTCACGGCGACATGGACGACAATGTACACCCGGCCAACACCATCCGCGTAGTGGATGCACTTATCCGCGCCAACAAGCGTTTCGAGATGCTCTACCTGCCCGGACAGCGTCACGGCTTCGGAGACATGGACGAATACTTCTTCTGGAAGATGGCCGACTTCTTCAGCCGCTGGCTTATCGGTGACTGCGAGGACAGTGTGGACATCAGGCAGATGAACAACAATTAACATTCGCACTGAATGAAATCCATCCTCGGAATAGGCAATGCCCTGACCGACATACTGGCGGTGCTCCCTGACGACAGCCTGCTCAGGGAGTTCCACCTGCCGGTAGGCAGCATGCAGCATGTTGACAGAGAGACCGGAAACAAGATATGGCAGGTTCTGAAAGCTATCGGAGCCCAGTATGTCGCCGGAGGAGCAGCCGGAAACACCATCACCGGCACAGCCGTATTCGGAATGCCTTCAGGCTTCATCGGCAAGGTAGGAGATGACGAGATAGGCGCCCTCTACCGTTCCGACCAGGAACGCAACGGCATCAGGTCAACCCTCCTTATCGGAAAAGAGGACTCAGGCCGGGCCTCGGTGTTCATCACGCCGCCCAATGCAGAAAGGACATTCGCCACTTATCTGGGCGCAGCCCTGGAACTGTGCCCGGAAGACCTGAAACCGGAGTATTTCCAAGGATACGACTATTTCTTCATCGAGGGATATCTGGTACAGAATCAGCAGCTTCTGAGACAGGCTGTGAAACTGGCAAAGGAAGCCGGCTGCTACATCGCCATTGATATGGCCTCTTACAACGTGGTGGAGTCCAACGACACCTTCCTGCACGATATCGTGGAGCAGTACGTGGACATAGTCTTCGCCAATGAGACCGAAGCGGAGACGTTTACCCGTCACTGCCCCCGCGAGGCGGTGGACATCATCGCCGGCATGTGCGATATCGCTGTAGTAAAGATAGGCGCAAAAGGCTCCTACATCAAGAGCGGAGAGGAGTTCCATCATGTAGAGGCATGTCCGGCTGATGTCAGGGACGCCACCGGAGCCGGGGATCTCTATGCCGCCGGATTCCTCTATGCCCACGCTCTGGGTATGCCTCTGGACGTATGCGGCAAAGTAGGCTCCATCACGGCAGGCAAAGTAGTGGAGGTCATAGGACCAAAGATAGACATTCCCCGCTGGAAAGCAGCGAAAAAAGATATCCGGGCCCTTATCGCGGAGAATATCTGATTACAGTTCAAGCATTTTCCTGACCGGGACTCCGGCCTTCCCAGCTGTCCCGGACTCCACAGTAACCACTTTACGGTCACTCTGATGCAGAAGTGTCTCGAAGAGACTCAACAGAGTGACTTTTTTCATATCCTCACAGATAAGACCGTCCGAGAGCGGAATGAGTTCCTTTCCAGGTGCCTCCCGCCGCAGACGGTGCATGACGCCCAGTTCAGTGGCAATGACGAACTGCCTGCAGTCCGACTCCTTTACATGGCGGATGATACCCGAAGTCGAATAGAAGAAGCAACGGGGATTGCCCGTAATCTTCGGATCCGACGAGCAGGCGGCTTCCGGATGGATAAGTATCTCCGCTTCCGGATAAAGTCTCAGAGCCTCCTCCACCACCTTGGAGGTAATGCGGTCATGGACATGGCAGCAGCCCTTCCAGAGTTCCATCTTCAATCCGGCTGTAGAATTGATATAGCCGCCCAGATTGCGGTCAGGGGCAAAAAGCACCGGCCTGTCCTGAGCGGAGGCAGCCACGGTCCGGGCCACTTTTACCGCATTGGCCGAGGTGCAGCAGATATCGGTGTGCGCCTTGGTATCGGCGGTGGTGTTGACATACGATATCACCACCCCGTCCTTATGATGCTTCCTCCACGTCTCGAGATCCTTCCCCGTAATGCCGTCAGCCAGCGAGCACCCGGCATCGGGCACCGGCAGCAGCACCTTCTTGCCCGGCGCGAGCACAGCCGCTGTCTCAGCCATGAACCTTACGCCGCAGAACACTATCATGTCCGCATCCGACGCAGCGGCCTTACGGGACAGTTCCAGAGAGTCACCCACAAAGTCCGCCATGTCCTGAACCTCAGCCGGCACATAGTAATGAGCCAGCACTATGGCATTGTGTTTCTTTTTAAGCTCATTTACAGCCTTTACCAGATATTCCGGAGTCAGCTGTATATTCATACTGATATCCAAGGCCTTTACCGTATGAGTCAAAGCACCGACGCTGATAAAGTCCACTCCAGTCTGTGCCACTTCCTTCAATCGGGCCAAAGTCATATTGCCGGAAGCCTCAGTCTGCGCCCTGCCTCCGATGAGATTGACTGCATCGCGCATGGCCTCGGTGGACATATTGTCCAGCATGATGATGTCCGCCCTGGCATCCAGAGCCTCCTTCACCTCGTCCATATTGGTGGTCTCCACCTCAACCCTGATATCCGACGGCACTTTAGAGCGTACCTGAGCCACAGCCTGGGCTATCGAACCGGCCATCTTGATGTGGTTGTCCTTGATCATGACCATGTCGTACAGGCCCATGCGGTGATTGGTACCGCCGCCGTCGCGCACGGCCATCTTGTCAGTCACCCTCATGCCCGGAGCTGTCTTGCGGGTATCCAGAAGCCTGGTATGAGTCCCTTTCAGCTCGGCCACATACCTGGCGGTCTCCGTAGCAATACCCGACATCCTCTGGAAGAAATTAAGAGCCGTCCTCTCCGCCTTCAGCAGCGCAGGATAACTGCCCTCCACACGGAGAATCACATCCCCCTTGCGCACACTGTCTCCGTCATGGAGCACAGGCTTGAAGACTATATCATTCTGGAACTTGCGGAAGACCTTCTCCACCACCGGAAGTCCCGATATCACCCCGTCCGCCTTGGCCGTCATAGTCGCCACTGCCGATGTCGATTCGGGGATGATTGAATCCGTAGTCACGTCCCCCGTTGCGATATCCTCGTCTATCGCAAGGTCTATTATCCTGTCCACCAGTTCTTCCCGGCGTTTCTGCTCATCTGTCATATCCTGTTGTTACCTTAGATTTGTTAAAATTGTCACAAAGATAGAAAGATTTTAGGCTATCTTTACAATCGTTTTAAAATATCATTCACTATGAAAAAGTATCTAGCAGAAATGGTCGGGACAATGGTTCTCGTCCTTATGGGCTGCGGAAGCGCTGTTTTTGCAGGCAGTATCGCAGGCACTGTCGGTGCCGGTGTCGGGACATTAGGAGTCGCTCTGGCTTTCGGTCTTGCAGTCGTGGCCATGGCTTACACTATCGGAGGTATCTCCGGATGCCACATCAATCCGGCCATCACACTTGGAGTAACACTCTCGGGACGAATGCCGTTCAAAGAAGCCCTGATGTACATGCTGTTCCAGGTTATCGGAGCATTTATCGGTTCCGCCATTCTCTTCGCACTTGTGTCTACAGGCGCGCATGACGGTCCGACATTCACAGGATCCAACTCATTCGGAGACGGAGAGATGCTTCAGGCATTCATAGCCGAGACCGTATTCACCTTCATCTTCGTACTGGTCGTTCTCGGAGCCACCGATGAAAAACGCGGAGCAGGCAACCTGGCAGGTCTGGCCATCGGTCTGACACTTGTCCTCATTCACATCGTATGCATCCCCATTACCGGCACATCCGTCAATCCCGCCCGCAGCATCGCTCCGGCCGTATTTGACGGAGGCACGGCTTTATCCCAGCTCTGGCTCTTTATTGTCGCCCCTTTCCTCGGCGCCGCTCTGTCCGCCTTGGTATGGAAAGGACTGACAAAGGAAAAGTAACAGACTAGTCCTCGTTGACTTTTTTGGTAGTCAGTTTTTCTCCGATGCGCTGCACCGTGTGGACTGCGAACTCCTCCTTCAGGAGCGGATAGTCCTCACGGTAGTGGCCGCCGCGGCTCTCCCTGCGGAAGCGAGCCCCGGTCATTATCAGCCGGGCCACTGTCAGCAGCTTGCGGGATGCCTCGTCGTAGTACTCGTGCTTCTCCTCCCCCAGCTCACGCAGTTCCTTCTTCACCAGATTGAGACCCGTGGAGAGCAGCAGCTCCGAACGGATGATTCCGGAGCAGTTGTTCATCATGTGGGCAATCTGCCTTTTCAGCGCATAGTACCGCTCCGCCTGAGACTCATCCTTCCGGTACAGTTTTTCAAAATGAGGTACGGACTCCAACGGGCCGTACTCCACGGAAGCGTCAATGGCCCTGCGGCCGAAGACGAGACACTCAATCAAGGAATTTGACGCCAAGCGGTTGGCCCCCATGATACCGGTCGAGGCTATCTCCCCGCACACATACAGTCTCCGGATATCCGAACGGCCGTACAGGTCCGAGGCCACTCCTCCCACGGTATAATGAGCGGCCGGCGCAATAGGAATCCAGTCGGTCAGGTCATAGCCGTATTCGGCGCATCTGGCCAGAATATTGGGGAAACGGCTGCGGATCTTATCAGGGTCGAGATGTTTCAGGGACAGCACCACGTATGGTCTGTCATCCAAGGCCATCTGCTTGAAAATAGAGCGGGCGACGATATCCCTCGGGGCCAGCTCCGCCAGCTCGTGTACCGGCAGCATGAACCGCCTGCCGGCCTTGTCCAGCAGATACGCCCCCTCTCCGCGCACCGCCTCGCTGATGAGAAATGCCTTGGGGCTGTTCTCGATATAGAGAGACGTCGGGTGGAACTGGATGAACTCCATGTCGATGATACGGCATCCTGCCTTGTACGCCATGGCGATACCGTCTCCGATGGTGGTTTCCGGATTGGTCGTGCGGGTGTATATGGCGGATGTGCCGCCGGAAGTCAGAAACGTATGCTCGGCATAGATAAGCTCCTCACTGCCTTTCTCCTCGTCCCAGCAGCGCACTCCGTAGCACACTCCGCCGGATATGAGAAAGTCTATCACGGACATGTTCTCACGGACAGTGATATTCGGGTCGGACTGCACCTTGGATATGAGGAACTCCGTGATATACCGGCCCGTGGAGTCTCCGCCAGCATGGAGTATGCGCTTCCGGTGGTGGCCTCCTTCCAGGCCGAGAGAGAGCTTGCCGTTCTCGGTGTCGAACTTCATGCCCTCGCCGATTATCTCCTTGATGCGCTGCGGGCCCTCCTGCACCAGCACCTCCACCGCCTTGTTCTCGCACAGGCCGCGGCCGGCTATCACCGTATCGGTAAAATGTATCTCAGGATTGTCCTCTATGTCCGTCACTGCGGCTATGCCGCCCTGGGCATTGTACGAGTTGCTGTCCCGCAAAGCCTTCTTCGTGACCACCAGTACCGGGCCCAAAGCCGATGCCTTATGAGCGACATACAGCCCGGCCAGTCCGCTGCCTATGACCAAATATTTCCACATCTGACAAGAATTTACGTATTAATCAAAATGTCACTGCGCGGGAGCCGTCGGGCTGCTCCTCGATATGCACTTTAAGGGTGTCTTCGGGAAGGATGTCCTCTATCTTCTCCGGCCACTCCATAAGGCATATGCCGTCACTGTCAATATACTCCTCATAGCCGATGTCCAGTACCTCCTGAAGTCTTTCTATCCTGTAAAAATCAAAATGGTACACAGCCTGCCCGTCCGCAGAGCGGTATTCGTTTACAATGGTGAATGTAGGACTGGCCACCTCGTCCCCTACTCCAAGCACCCGGCAGATTGCTGATATAAAAGTCGTCTTGCCGGCTCCCATCGAACCGTAAAAAGCATATATCCTGACTCCTTCGGTCTGTTTCAGAAACTCCCGGGCCGCCCTGTCCAGATCATCAACACCATCGATTATTATCTTTCCCATAACGTCAGCATCAATAATGTACAAAGTTATGGATT
This sequence comes from uncultured Bacteroidales bacterium, assembly GCA_944326225.1. Taxonomy (GTDB): domain Bacteria; phylum Bacteroidota; class Bacteroidia; order Bacteroidales; family UBA932; genus Coprenecus. Next base: position 8,033 of record CALVDI010000033.1, read on the forward strand.
TTTTCTTTTAGATATAGCCCGACAGCATTAATTATCGGGAAAGCGGTACTGGGCGGCTTCCGAGATGTGCTCCGGTCTGATCTCTTCCGAGCCGGACATATCTGCGATAGTACGCGCTACTTTCAGGATACGGACATAGCCCCTGGCCGAGAGACGGTAACTGTCCATCAGCCGTTGCAGAAGCCGTGCCGCATCATCTCCGACCTTACAGAAACGCTGGAGATGAGACGGAAGCATCTGCGCATTGGTGAATATACCCTCACCGGCAAACCTCCGCGCCTGTAATGCCCTTACGGCGGCAACCCTTTCTGCCACTACACTGCTGCTCTCCTCCGAAGGTGCCATGGACATGGAGCGGCTGTCCACTGCCTTCACATTGATATTGAGGTCTATTCTGTCCAGAAACGGGCCGGAGAGCCTGGAACGGTAACGGTGAATCATCGCCGGAGTACAGGTACATCTGCCGTCATCCTCTCCGGCATAGCCGCACGGACATGGGTTCATCGAGGCCACCAGCATGAACGAGGCCGGAAAATCCACCTTGTACCTGGCCCTCGACACCGTAATATGCCTGTCCTCCAGAGGCTGACGCAACACCTCCAACGTTCCCGGAGCAAACTGGGCAACCTCGTCCAGATACAGGACACCATTGTGAGCCAGCGAAATCTCACCAGGGACAGCCCTGCTGCCGCCTCCGACCATCGCCACCATACTGGCCGTATGATGCGGGGCTCGGAAAGGCCGGCGGGTAAGCAGTCCCGTACTCTCATCCAGCAGTCCCGCCACCGAATACACCATACTGGTCTCAATAGCCTCTCCAAGGCTCATAGGCGGCAGGATAGATGCCATACACTTGGACATCATGCTCTTGCCGGAGCCGGGCGGACCATAAAGCAGCACGTTGTGTCCGCCCGAAGCCGCTATCTCCAGACCGCGTTTGGCAAAATACTGCCCGGCAACCTCCGAGAAATCAAACAGCGGTTCCTCCACAGAAGGGTTATACTGTCTTTTAGGCACTTCAAATACCGAGGCTTCTTCCTGCTCTCCCAACACGACGGCCATCTCCTGCAGGTCTGACACCCCGTACACCTTTATGTTCTCGGCCCAGGAGGCTTCGGCCGCCGACTCACGCGGCAGCACCAGTGCGCGAAAACCCATCTCCGCAGCCTTTACCGCCACCGGCAGGGCTCCGCGTATCTTCCTAAGCCGGCCGTCCAATGCCAGTTCCCCCATTATCAGGAACTTGTCCGGATTCGGGAAGAACATCTGTCCTGAGGCCGTCAGCATCGCCACAGCTATCGCCGCGTCATAGCCCGAGCCTTCTTTCTTGATATCGGCAGGAGCCATATTGACCACCGTTTTCCGCCCCGGTATGGAGAACCCGTTGCGCTGCATGGCCGTCGTGACCCGAAGCAAGGACTCCCGCACCGCATTGTCCGGCAAGCCGACCAGAAAAACACCCACACCGGGACTGATGGACACCTCCACCGTCACTCTAACGACATCCAGACCGATGCATGTCGCGCTGAATGTCCTGCACAAAGAACCGCTGTCACTCATATCTGAACAATTAACCGGGGCAAGATAATCCGGGCATTTGTTTCCGGCAACAGACAGTCAGCAGATATTTTACAGACAAGGCATTAATAAAGAAACTTTTTATGTTTTTAAAAATTCTCCGGCCACTTTACGATATTATCCGTACCTTTGAGGACATGATAAGGCATTTCCTATACGAGACCGGACGGTATCTGATGTTCCTCAGGCTGGTGTTCAAGCGACCGGAAAAGTGGCGGCTGTCCGTCAGGCAGTTCTTCATTGAGGCCGAGAAACTGGTCATCAACTCCATACCGCTCATCGCCCTGATATCCGTATTTATCGGTGCCGTTCTAGTCATCCAGACCGCCAACAACATGACTTCCCCCTTCCTGCCGAAGATGTACATCGGATACATGACCCGTGAGTCCCTTGTCCTGGAGTTCTGCTCCACTATGGTGTGCCTCATTCTGGCCGGCAAGATAGGCTCCAACATCTCCTCCGAGATAGGGACCATGCGGATCACCGAGCAGATAGACGCGATGGAGATGATGGGCATCAACTCCGCCAACTTCCTGGTCCTGCCCAAGATCACATCCACCACCCTCCTCAACCCGCTGCTTACGCTCATGAGCATAGCGATGGGGCTGCTGGGCGGCTGGCTTACCATATACCTGACCGGCATGATCAAGGTCCAGGACTACATCACCGGCATCCGTTTCGCGTTCAACGGCTACTATATCACATACAGTCTGATAAAGACGGCTGCGTTCAGTTTCATCATAAGTTCCATATCAGCGTATTACGGATACTACGCCAAGGGTGGCTCCCTGGGCGTAGGAAAGTCATCCACCACGGCAATAGTGGCAGCCAGTGCCCTGATCCTCATCTCCAACCTCATCCTGACCAGAATCATGCTGTAATGATAACCGTACACCATCTGACAAAATACTTCGACGGCAGAGCGGCCATAAGCGATATCTCCACTCAGTACCGTCCGGGAGAATGTTCCCTGGTGATAGGAGCCAGCGGCTCGGGAAAGACCGTACTTCTGAAGTCTATAATCGGACTGCTGGAGCCCGACGAGGGAGAAGTTCTGTTCGGAGACGTGGTCTTCAACAAGCTGCCGCTTAAGGAGAAGAAAGCCACAAGGAGCCAGATCGGAATGTTGTTCCAGGGCAGTGCCCTGTTCGACTTCGCCACCGCCCAGGAGAATGTGATGTTTCCCCTGAACTTCTTCACCGACATGAGCCGGTCCGAGAAGCTGGACAGAGTCAATTTCTGCCTCAGAAGGGTCGGTCTGGAAAACGTCAATGACAAATATCCCTCCGAACTTTCGGGCGGAATGCAGAAAAGGGTCGGCATCGCCAGGGCCATCGCGCTCAATCCCAAATATCTCTTCTGCGACGAGCCCAACTCAGGCCTGGATCCACAGACATCTGTGATGATAGACAGGCTGATACAGGAAATCACCAGGGAGTACGGCATCACGACCATCATCAACACCCACGACATGAACTCCGTAATGGAGATCGGAGACAAGGTGCTGTTCATCTACAAAGGCAGAAAACTGTGGGAGGGCTCCAACAAGGACATCCTTCTGTCCGACAACAAGGAGTTGGAAGAGTTCATCTTCGCATCCAGAATGGCCAAGGAACTCAAGCTCAGATATGGAAACGGAAGCCCAGCTCAAGATTGAACTGCAGGGGCTGCTCCGTCCTGACCGAATATGGCTGGTCGCAGTCAAAGAAATAAGTCAGACGCGGATCCACGTATATACCCATGAAATCCCAGATACGGTATTCCAAGCCTATGCCCACATTGGCCGACCACTGAATTCCGACCGGATCCAGACTCTTGCGGTACCGTATCCCATACAGATCCGTTATATCATAATCCACCCTGACAGCCCTCTCCACCATACATCCGGCATTGGCATAGAATGTAAGCCGCTTGCCTGAAAGAATATTGACATAGAAATTGAGCGGCACACCGATATAATGGATGGACTGTTCGACATTGCCTTGATACAGTCTGTCGACCAGAGCCTCATAACGGCTGTTCAAGAATGTATAATTGACACCTAGCCCCACTCCCAGCCTGTCATTGAGGAACGAGTATCTGATCTCCAGACCCAGGGATACAGGGAAGTAATGCCTGGGCTCTGACACCGGGACAATACCCCCTCCATAAGGCGTAGCTCCGATTCCGCCGTCGGAATAGCTGGGCTGGGAAAAATCCACATTGCCGGTAGCGTCGGTCGGTGACAGATGCCCGCTTGCGGCGATAGAGAAGGAAGAGGCTTTCCTGTCCGCAGCCGCCTCCATATCTCCGGCCATGGCTATATATTCCGTCTGCACTCTATTGTCGTAGATTGACGGAAGAGACGGCTTGCTTTTCTCAATATTTTTCCGCACCTCCAAAGCGACAGTTCCTATCCTTTCATCGGATTGAGAAGACTGCCGGGGCACTGCATCTGCCGGACGGCTCACTACAGACATCTCAGGCCTGTCCTGCATCAAGACCCTGCCTTCAACTGGCCGTACCGGTGTCAAAGCCGGAATCCGCTCCCGCAAATAGCCGTCCCCTCCGCCGACATCCTCCTGTCCGACCACTGCAAGCACATCCTGCTGCGGCATCGGATCCGAAGGATAGAGCAAAGCCGTTACAAAAAATCCCGCCACAACAGCTGCTGCCGCCGCATAGGACACGACTTTTCTCCATCTCACTATCCTGCGTCTACGGTCAAGACCGGACTCGATTCTTGCCCAAAGTTCCGGAGCCGGAGCCTCTGAATAAGAATCTGCCAACTCTTTAATCTTCCTATCGAATATCTCGTCTTTCATCTGTTTTTCCTCCATTCCTGCAGTTTCTCCTGCAACCATATCCGGGCTCTGCTGAGCTGTGACCTGGACGTTCCTTCCGACATGCCCAGAATCTCTGCTATCTCCTGATGCGAATATCCCTCAATCACACTCATATTGAAGACAGTCCTGAAACCCTCCGGCATATTGGATATTATTCTGACAATATCCTTTCCGCCCATCCCCGCCAGAATATCATCGTCACTCATCATACCCCGTGCTGCATCTTCCACATCCACAGCATCTTTAAGTATATCTCCCTTTCTCAACCGCATCAATGCGGTATTTACAAACACTTTGCGCATCCACCCCTCAAAAGAGCCCTGCGAATTGAAGGTCCCTATCTTGGAGAAGACTGTCAAAAAGCCTTCCTGCAACAGGTCCTCCGCATCAGCCCTGTTCCTTGCATACCTCAGGCAAACAGAAAACATACGGGAGGAATACCTCTCGTACAAGACCCTCTGGGCTCTTCTGTCCTGTTTGCGGCATCTCAGGACAAGCTGTTCATCGCTTATTTGCTCTATATCGCCTGACGGCATTTCCTGTATCTATTTTAATAGATGCAAAAATAAGTGAATTCGCTGCATCTTCGGCTTGAATATTGTATATTTGTCCAAGTATAATGATACAAGGACATGAGATCCGTTATAAAAAGCATACTGATTATCACCCAACTGACCCTTCTGCCGACAGTAACATACGCATCTGTGAAAGATTCCGTCAGCGCGTTTGACTACTATATAGAAGGCGTCCGGGAATATGCTGCAGGGGAAAGCAGCAGCGCGGACATAATGTTTTCCAAAAGTGTCAGGATGAATCCGGAAAACGATGCCGCATGGTACTATATGGCAATGCTCCGGCTCATGGACAATGATTCCGACAAGGCTCTGGAATATCTGGAGAAAGCCGTATCCCTGTCACCTGACAATCAATGGTACAGACTTACATCGGCAAGACTTTATGCCAACCTGGGAGAGTCTGACAAAGCTATTGACATCTACAATGCACTGATAACCGAAGCGCCTGAGAAAAGTGATTACTATTACGAGCTCACCGACCTTCTTATGAGGAGCAACAGGCTGGACGAGGCTCTCGGGATTCTGGAGCGGATAGACCAGCTGCGAGGGGCCACTGAGATTACCGGCAATGCAAAGTATGAGATTCTGATGGCACAAGGGCGCTATGATGAAGCTGAGAAGCAGGCCAGGAAACTTGACGAGAATTTCCCGTCTCCAAGGACCGCGCTGGCTCTCGGCGATCTCTACAAGGCCAGATACAATGATTCCACTGCGCTTTACTATTACAGAAAAGCCGTCAATATGGATCCGGAGTTCACCCCTGCTTACCTCGGCATGGCCGAAGTATACAGGATCAACCGTGATTTCTTCAACTTTTTCAAGAGCATCAATATTTTTCTTTCAGACAGGGACATGAACCCGCTGATGAAAGCCAGCTACATAGAGGAGGTTATCTTTCCTTCCGGCATAGTTCCTGTATTCAGACCGCAGGTGGATACCCTGATCAACAATACACTCAATGCACATCCTTCAGACACAGCGATACTGAGTATGGCAGGTTCCTACTTCATCGCCCTTGACAGTATCGATAAGGGACTGGAACTGCTGCGCAGAAATGTAGACCTGCATCCCGATGTCAAGTCAGCCCGAATGGCCTATATGGGGCAGCTTTACTACACCAGGCAGTGGGACACTCTGATTCCTGTAGCCCAAAGGACGATAGAACTTTTTCCCGAACATTTTTCTCTTAAAGAGATACTGGCCATAGCATACTGGCAGAAAGGAGACACGGAAGCGGCAGCCGGACTTTACCGCCAGATACTTAAAGTAATTCCCGAAAACCATCCCATGCTGATCAGCTGTTACGGTTCCCTTGGAGACTTGTATCATGAACTGGGCAACCGACGCAAGGCATACCGGTATTACGAGAAGGGACTCCGGATCGATGACAACTACAGCCCTATCCTCAACAACTACGCATATTACCTCAGCGAGGAGGGGCGCAATCTGAGGAAAGCATTGGAGATGAGCCGCAAAACCGTACTCAATGAGCCTGAGAATCCCACATATCTTGACACTTACGGCTGGCTTCTCTACCTCACAGGTGACTATCAGGAAGCCCGGAAATATCTGGAAAAAGCCAAGATATACGGAGGAGACGAGAGCGCGGTGATCCTGGACCACTATGCAGAAACCCTTTATGCGCTTAAGGAATACAATCTGGCGTTTCTCTACTGGGGCAATGCAGAAAGACTGGATCCGGATATGGGGCTGGCTGAAAAAGTAAGAGAGAGACGGAAAGAAGCCGACAAAAGATGAGACACTTTATCACCATACTACTGGTCCTTATATCCGCAGCACACTCATTGTACGCACAGGACATAAGCCGGCAAGAAGAAAAGAAAAGACAGATAGAGGAAGAAATAGCCCTTATCGACAAGCAGCTGGACGCCAACCGCGACAAACGCGAACAAAGCCTCAACACCCTTTTGCTCACACGCCGTAAGATGGAGGCACGACAAAAGCTGATAGATAGACTCGATGACGATATCGCATCATACAACAGAAGCATCGCTGATGCCGGTGCCAGGATAAAACACCTGAACGCCAGACTGGACACACTGCGCAAATACCACGAAGATATGATTCTGAGCGCATACAAGACAAGGGACAATAAAGTCTGGTTCATGTATATCCTTGCCAGCAAGGACCTCAATCAAGGACTTCGGAGATGGACATATCTGAAAAACATATCCGAGTCCATACGCCTGCAGGCCAGCCAGATCCAGGACACGGAAAGAGAGCTGCAGGAAGAAAAGCTGAGACTTGAGAACCTCAAGGCCGGCTCCGTCGCGACAAGAACAGAAAGACAGAAAGAAAAGAACACGCTTGCCGCCGAAGAGAAGAAGATGAACAGTATGGTCGTCCAGTTGACAAAAAATGAGAAATCCCTGAAAAAGGAACTCCAGCAGAAACAGAAGGAAGTGGAGCGGCTCAACAAGGAGATCGAGAGAATCCTGGCCGAGGCTGTCAGGCAGCAGAATTCAGGAGAAGGGCCGAAGGTGGATTACGCCCTGTCGGCCAAATTCGGAGAGAACAAGGGCAGGCTGCCGTGGCCGGTACAGAACGGAGTGGTCATTCAGAAATTCGGACAGACCTATCATCCGGTATTCAAGAATCTCAAAATGCCGTACAACAACGGTATCAACATATCGTCTCCCGCCGGCAGCAACGCCACCGCTGTCTTTGACGGAGTGGTCAAGCAGGTTCTGGTAATGCCCGGCTACGACCAGTGCGTCCTCGTCCAGCACGGCGAATACTTCACATTCTACTGCAAGCTCAGGCAGGTATTTGTCAAGAGCGGAGACAAACTGAGCATCGGAGACCGCATCGGACAGATCAGCACCAACGAGGACGGCAACGCCGAGCTCCACTTCCAGCTCTGGAAGGGCACCGACAAGCAGAACCCCGAAACCTGGCTCCGATAACCGGTCTGTCAATACTCGAATGTACTGCCGCCGATGAACTCGCGCATGACTGAAGTCGGGGGGATGCAGTCTATCTCGTCCGGGGTCAGAGGGGTGATGTAGGAGAGGAACTTGCGCAGGCGCACACTTTCTGCGTAGGCCTCCGACAGAGGCGGGATGCGCTCGAGCAGCGGCTCGGCATAATAGCGCAGCAGGGGCAGCTCGAAGAGCAGGGCGGAGTTGAACATCACGTCGGCGTTCTCCTGAAAGGGGAAGATGTTCTTCTCCTCACCGGCACGGACACTCTTCCAGCGCAGTATGGTCTCCTCGGGGGTGATGCCCCGGGTGAAGTTGTCCCGGACCATGCGGCGCAGCAGGCGGTTGTCGGCGGTGGAGATGTAGTTGTTCTCGTCCACTGACAGGGAGGTAAGGGCAGAGGCGAAGACGCGGAAGACTTTCTCACCGTCAATATGCTTTGTCAGTTCGGGATTGAGGGCGTGGATACCTTCCATGATCAGTATGTCCCCCTCTTTCATCCTCATCCTGCGACCGTCAAAATGCCGCTCACCCTTCACGAAATCATATTTGGGCAGCTCCACCTCCTTCCCGTCAAAGAGGTCGTTGAGCTGGGCCCCGAGGAAGGGCAGGTCCAGGGCGTAGATGCTTTCGAAGTCGTATTCTCCGTTTGCGTCCCTGGGTGTCTTCTCCCGGTTGAGGAAGTAGTCGTCCATCGCTATTACGAGCGGATTGAGACCCAGCACCTTACACTGCAACGCTATACGCTTTGAGGTGGTCGTCTTGCCGCTGCTGGACGGGCCGGCTATGAGGACCAGCTTTACTTTGTCGCGCCTGTCATGGATCATGTCGGCAATCTTGACGTATTTCCTCTCGTGCAGGGACTCGGCTACGGCGATCAGTTCCCGGGCCTGACCTTTCTTGACGGACTCGTTGACCGAGCCGATGCCGTGGGCTCCGAGGATGGAGCACCATTCGGAGTTTTCCTTGAACACCGCGCTGAGCTTGTCCTGGTATTTGTACGGAGATATTACCGACGGGTCGCTGGCCGATGGAGCCTGAAGGCAGAATCCCTCACCATAGGGAATGAGGTCAAATACGTCGATCTGCCCCGTGCGCTCCAGCAGCGGGCCGTAGAAAGTGTCGGCATAGCCGTCCAGCAGGTATACCGAGACAAAGAATTTCTCCATGTCCGCTACGAGAGCGGCTTTCTCACTGCGCCCGTTCCTGCGGAACAGGGCGGCGGCCTCGTCATTGGTCATCTTGGTCTTTTCGAACGGCAGGTCGGCCCGGATAAGCTCTTCCATCCGTTTTCTCAATGTCCCGACCTTGTCGGCTCCTGCCGGTTCCGTAACGAAAGCATCATTACCTACTGGCCTGCGCAGTTCGCCATAAAGGCCGTTGGGCAGGGTATAGTCCAGAAACAGCTGCAGGTCGGGGAACATGTCCACGGCGGCTTTCTGCAGCACGAATGACAGGGACCTGGAATAGGTCCTGCGTCCGTCCGGATGAGTGCAGTCCAGAAACTTTATGGTGTGCGGAGTGTATATAGGAAAGGTCAGTTCCTTCAGCATATTGTCCACCAGTGCGGCCACTACCGGATATCCGCATCCGGTGTCTATTTTCCGGGAAAGTTCACCTACGGTCATCCCGGGTTCGCAGTCATAAAAGCCCTGCAGGCTGTCGCAGTATACCGTAATCATATCTTTCATTTACCATAAAATTACTTTGCCGGCCATTCCCAGGTCCAGAACAGCCGTTGAAATACCAAGGGCTTTGAATACCCTGCTCATAGTTGGAATGGTTATGCTGTATCCATGCTCCAGGCGGGAGATCTGAGATTTTTTGACGCCTAGACGTTCTCCCAGTTCCTCTTGTGTGAGATGTTGCTCTAGACGGGCTTTTTTAATCGCCTCTCCTATACGGTAGGCATGCAGTGACTCATCCACGTCAGCTTCGAACTTATCTCTGGCAGGAGTCCCTTTCTTGCCGTAAAACCCGTCAAGTACATCCTCAAAGGGTGTAAGATTTACCTGTGTCATGACTTATATCTGTTTATTGTTAAAATATTTTTTCCTTATTGCTTCTGCTTTTGCAATTTCCTTTGATGGAGTTTTCTGTGTTTTCTTTACTATCCCATGAGTAGCTATCACCAGCGTCTCCTCATCTGAGTCCCAAAATGAAAACAGACGGTATGAGATTTTTCTGTGTTCCGCGCGGAATTCCCATATTTCACTGTTCTGAAGTTTCTTGAAAATTTCCGTATTCCGTTCTCCCTTAGCTGCCCGACTGATATTGCCGTTCATCTTGTCCCGTGCCTGTGCAGGCATTGAACTGAGAAAATCCACCGCCTCATCTGTCAGCATGACTCTAAACACATATTCCATAACCGCATCTCTATTCCACGATGCGAATATAACAATAGTTTCGTAAATATGAAACTATTTTTTAAGGTTCAAGAGGGGGCGGAGGTAGGGGCCGGTGACGGAGGCGGGGTCGGCGGCGACCTGCTCGGGAGTGCCTTGGCAGACTATGCAGCCTCCGTCACGGCCTCCTGCCGGGCCCATGTCGAATAGGTAGTCCACTGACTTGAGCACATCGAGGTTGTGCTCGATGATGATGACCGTATTGCCTCCCTCGGCCAGTCTCTGGAGCACGTCCAGCAGCACGGCGATGTCCTCCGAATGCAGTCCCGTGGTCGGCTCGTCGAGGATGTACAGAGTGCGTCCGGTCTCCTGGCGCGAGAGCTCGGCGGCCAGCTTGACCCTCTGGTTCTCTCCACCGCTGAGAGTCAGCGAGGATTGCCCCAGACGGATGTAGCCCAGCCCCACGTCCTCAAGGGTCTTGAGCTTGCGGGCTATGGACGGCACGGGGGCGAAGAACTCCACAGCCTGGGAGATGGTCATCTCCAGCACGTCGTTGATGCTCTTTCCTTTGTATTTGACCGCAAGGACATCGGGATTGAACCGCTTGCCGTGACACTCCTTGCAAGTGACCGTAACCGATGGCAGGAAGTTCATCTCTATGACCTCCACCCCGGCTCCCTTGCAGGCCTCGCAGCGACCTCCCTTGACGTTGAAGGAAAACTTGTTGGACTTGAATCCGCGTATCTTTGCATCGGGAGTCTCGGCGAACAGGCTGCGTATGGGCGTGAGCACACCGGTGTAGGTGGCCGGATTGGAGCGCGGGGAGCGTCCCACAGGAGACTGGTCTATCTCCACAAGCTTGTCTATGTTGTCCAGCCCTTCCAGAGAAGTGTAAGGCAGCACATTGTATTTGGAGCGGTAGAGCCTGTTGCTGATTACCGGCATGAGGGTGTCGTTGATAAGAGACGACTTGCCGCTGCCGCTGACTCCGCTTATACCCACGATACAGCCCAGCGGTATGCGTATATCGACATCCTTCAGGTTGTTGCCCGAAGCACCCTTCAGCTCTATGAACTTGCCGTTGCCGGGTCGGCGGTATGCCGGAACAGCTATCTGCCGCGAGCCTTTCAGATACTCGAAGGTATATCCGCCCTCGCTTTCCCGGTCTATGACTGGTAATCCGTCCTGCAGCCTGTAAGCCGGATCCAGTTTTAACTGCGGCGGCCCTGAGAACAGCACTTCTCCGCCTTTCTCTCCTGCGCCCGGTCCGATATCCACTATCCAGTCCGCGTTGCGCATCATCTCCTCGTCATGTTCCACGACCATGACCGTGTTGCCCTCATCGCGCAGCCGTTTGAGGGAGTTGATAAGCTTTATGTTGTCGCTCTGGTGCAGGCCGATACTGGGCTCGTCCAGGATATACAGCACATTGACCAGCTTCGAGCCGATCTGGGTGGCCAGTCGGATGCGCTGGCTCTCGCCGCCGCTGAGCGACATAGTGCTGCGGCTCAGCGAGAGATAGGACAGACCGACATCCACCAGGAAGCCTATCCGTTCCCGGAGTTCCTTGACGATATCAGCCGCCACCGCCTGCCCTCTCGGATCAAGCTTGTCCTTCAGACCGCCCACCCAGTCGTACAGTACGTTCACATCCATGTCGGAGACCTCGGTGATATCGAGACCGCCTATCTTGAAACACAGCGATTCTTTCCGAAGACGCTTGCCGTGACATTCAGGGCATACGGCATCGGTGGAATATCTGCGGGCCATGGTATTGTCTTCATCCTCCCCGTCCCTGTCCAGCCTGGAGAGCAGTCCCGGGAAAGCCACCATCTCGGACAGCCCTCCGTGGGTGTCTACCCTTACGAGATCCTCCGAACCGTTGAGGATGATATTCATATTTTCCTCCGATATGTCCTTTATCGGCTCATACAGGGAGAATCCGTATTTGCGGGCCACAGCTTCCAGGATTGTGAATACGGCATTGTCGCGTTTCTTGCCCAGCGGAGCGATGCCTCCGTCGGCGATTGAGAGCGAGGAGTCCGGCACAATCTTGACCATATCGACCTCCCGTATGGTGCCGAGTCCATTGCATACGGGACAGGCTCCGGCCGGGGAGTTGAATGAGAATGTATGGGGTGCAGGCTCGGGAAAGGATATGCCGCTGTCGGGGCAGATGAAGTGCTTGCTGAAATGACGTACCTCTCCTGTGTCGGGATCCAGAATCATCAGCGAGCCCTTGCCCTGAGTCAGGGCGGACATCACCGAGTTGCGTATGCGCTTCCCGTCCTCTTCCTTGGGCACGACCCGGTCTATCACCACCTCTATGAAATGTACCTTATAGCGGTCCACTCCGGAGGCCATGTCCCCCAGCTGACGTATCTCCCCGTCTATCCGGACCGAGGAGAATCCCTTTTTCAGCAGGCTGTCGAAGAGTTCACGGTAGTGGCCTTTGCGGCCCTTTACAAGCGGGGCCAGGATGATGCACTTCCGCCCGTTGTATTCTTTCATGATGAGATCCACGATGCCGGAGTCGGTGTATCTGACCATCGGCTTGCCGGTTACGGGCGAATAGGCCGTGGAGGCCCTGGCGTAGAGCAGTCTGAGGAAATCCGAAATCTCGGTTATGGTACCCACTGTGGAGCGGGGATTGCGGTTGGTGCTCTTCTGCTCTATGGCGATGGTGGGGCTGAGGCCGTCGATGCTCTCCACTTCGGGCCGCTCCATCACACCGATGTAATGCCTGGCGTAAGCGGACAGGGTGTCCATATAGCGCCGGCGGGCCTCGGCGTAGATGGTGTCGAAGGCCAGTGAGGACTTGCCGCTGCCGCTCAGGCCGGTGACCACTACGAGGGCATGCCGCGGTATCCTGAGCGATATGCCCTTGAGGTTGTGGACCGAGGCCTTGCAGATGTCTATGTACTCACTGTCCTGCATCGCGCTATGCATTCTGAGTCTCCGCCGGAGTCTGCTGCCGGTCTATCTCCCTGGCTATGATGTCTTCCAGGAAGGGATTGGTCATCTTCTCGCGTCCGATATCGGTAGCGGGGCCGTGCCCGGGATATACTACGGTATCGGCGGGCAGGGGCAGCACCTTGGTCCGGATGCTCTCACTGAGCTTGTCAAAATCTCCGGCCGGCAGGTCTGTCCGGCCTATGCTGCCGCAGAACAGAGTGTCGCCTGTGAACACATAGCCGCCCTGCTCGTCATAAAGCAGTACTCCGCCTTCCGTATGGCCGGGCGACTCCAGCACTTTCAGCTGTATCGAGCCTACGTTGATGATGTCGCCGTCCTTCATGTCCCTAAGGTCCTCGGAGGGCTGTTCGAACTCATAGCCGAAATAGCTGCCGTACGAGCTTGCCCGTCTTATCTGGGGGATGTCGGCTGCGGCGATGTATGTGGGTATGTTCCACTTCGAGGCCACGAAGGCATTACCCATCACGTGGTCGAAATGGCCGTGGGTCTGGAGTATCATCCGGGGATGCAGATGCTTCCCCTCGATAAACTTCACCAGTCTGTCCTTCTCCGACTGCTTGATGCAGCCAGGGTCTATTATAGCGCACTCGCCCGCCTCGTCGTAGAGCACGTAGCAGCAGGTGCGCAGGTCGTTGAAATAAAAAGTCTGAATCATATAGCAAAAATAGCAAGATTTACCGAATCTCGGCTATTTTAACTAAATTTGAAGTCGGAAACGAAAACATGCATGACCATGGACACACAGCAGAGACTTTACCCGGTAGGCATACATACATTCGCGGATATCCGGAATGAGAAGGGAGACTCACAACATCAGCGGCTGGATGATTTCACAATAATTTCCTTACTTTTGCACAAAGATTAAGTCAATAGAATATGCACATAGCGGTAGCAGGCAACATA
>CALVDI010000034.1 GCA_944326225.1 uncultured Bacteroidales bacterium
CGAGAGCAATGCAAATTGAACTTGTTCAAATTGCATTGCCGAGGCGCAACAGTATTTGTGGCCTTGGGCCAAAAATACGCAGAAGCCGAGAAAAGTGCAAACGAACTTGTTCAAATTTCATAACTTGCTTGCTGTTTTCAGCAAAATTCGCAAACAGCGGCGAACCGGCCAATTATTAAACACTCGTTAACATTGCGGCTTCGGTGGCTCGGTTTTCTCCTGTGACGGAACCGTCCTGTCTGTATTCATTCTGGTTGTGCTTGCCGTCAGAGCTGTCGGTGATGGGGATGCGTGAAAAACATGCTGTCCGGGATACATAAATAAATTTTTTAGTTATATTTGTAGCGGCAATATGTAACAATCAATAAAAATTTACTGTTATGGGACGTTTTGAATCATTAAGATCATTTGGAATGGCGGCGGTGTCGCTGGTGACGGCGGCTGTGGCCTCGATGCCGCTTCCGGCGGCTGCTCAGGGTACTTCAGGAGATAAGGAAGAGCCGGAGTTCATCTGGCCGGTGGCCGGGCAGGAAGCCGGGGACAGCATCCTGTTCAAGCCGCAGCAATATCTGGACGGCAGGCTCAATTTTGCGGACCTGTATATCGCGGCTCCTTACGGGACTCCGGTGCTGGCTCCGGCAGACGGGGTGTTTTACCGTCCCTGTGTCAGTGTCAGGTGGCAGGAGCAAGGCATGATGTCTTTCGGGACAGACGAGGACAAGACATGGAACGAGCAGATAGCCAGTGTGATCGAGGGCGGAAACTATGACGTGCCGGACAATTATGTGTCGATGACAGTGGGAATAAAACTGGCGGACGGCAGAAAAGTGTATATAAGCGGACTCAATGGAGACATGGTCATAAGGGACGGAGAGAAGATCAGCAAGGGGGATACGCTGGGCTATGTGGCTTATTGGGAACCGGCCATTGACAGACCGCACATCGAAGTGTCTGTGAGCAACAAGGATACGACTCCGGGAGACTCGATGACACCTTTCGGTCTGGAGACTACTTTCGTGCCTGCCGGGGCCGTCGTTATTCCGGACAGTCTGACGGTGGAGCAGGCCAGGGAAGATTTCAGGGCCCTTATGGATGTGCTGGAGGCTGAGTATCCGCCGCTTTACGATGTGATATCCCCGCAGGAACTGGCCGAATACGACTCGCTTACGGTCTACCGGGATCTGGCCTCGCCGGTGTCGTATAAGGATTTCTATCTGCTGGTCCAGCGCACCACTTCGGTGATACACGACAGCCATCTGCTTGTGATGACGCCTTACGATTTCAACTCGGATAATCTCAGGGTGCCTAATCTATTGCCGGGAAAGATAGGTGACAGCCTGATAGTAACCAGAGTACAGGCAGGCAAGGGACTGGAGAAATATGTGGGCCGCAGGATTGTGTCCATCGACGGCCGTCCGGCTCAGGATATTATCGATTATGTGCGCAGATATATGGTGGGAAGATATGACGGTCTCAATGAGAGTTATCCCGACCTGCGGATGAGCGAGGTGTGGAATTATTTCTACGGTTATGAGGCATACTACGAGGGCAAGCGGGAGAGCGTGCTGGAGTTCTCTGACGGAGAGGTCTACCGGGACGAATGGGTGCCCCCGCGCAGGGCGGCCAGTGTGTATCCCATGCCCAATATCGACATGGCAAGGTACAGCCATCTGTTCCGCTACAGGGATCTGCCTTACAGTTTCGAGATGCTCAATGACTCGACTCTCTATTTCGGCCTGTCATCGTTCCAGCTTACCAAAGTCCAGAGAGATGCCTTGCGGGATTCCATAGCGGGGTATGTGGACGTGCCGTACATGATTATGGATCTCAGGGACAATCCGGGAGGTGATGCTTATTTTCTCTCGGAGATGCTTACTTGGTTCATCAACAGTCCCACCGTGCCCCTCGGAGGATATTCGCATGTCAAGACAAGGGGACCGCTGATGCATTCGTGGAATTATGCTCCGGACCAGATTGTTTTCCCGGAGTACGTGGAGGTGGAGGGAAAGCCGGGATATTATCTCATACCTGATGATGCCGGTGTCCTGTATCCTGACTCGACGCTCAATTACCGGGGCCGTCTCTATATCCTGACCGACGAGACATCCTGCTCGGCCGCCACGATATTCCCTTCCGTGCTGGTGCGCAACCGCAGGGCCGTGACTGTCGGGCGCGAGACCATGAGCGGCTACCATTATCTGACCGCCATGAAGTACAACGAGGTGCGTCTGCCCAACTCGAAGATAATCCTGCACGTTCCGCTGGTCATGGAGGTCTTCGACGAGGCTGTGACTCCGAGGACTCCGGCCGGGCGCGGGCTTATGCCTGATTATCCGGTGCCGGCCACATACGAGGAATATTTCACTGCTACGGAGGATTTTATCCTGAACCGTGCTCTGGAGCTGATCACGCAGGGACAGTACCTCGGGCAGGACTGGTTTGCGGAACTGGATGCCGGGCCTGACGCTCGCGGAGGCATGAGGATTCTCTATGCCGCTGCGGCTGTCATCCTGCTTGCCGGTGCGGTGCTCGCTCTGTTCCGCAGACGCAGGTGAGCAATATTCCCGGGAATTTCCTATCTTTGTCCCAAACAAGTCAAACAATCTAAATCGGGATATTATGAGAAGCGAGATAACAAAGAGAGAAGAGGAAGTAATGGATCTGCTGTGGGAGTACGGCCCTTTGACCGTGGCCGAGATGGTGCAGCACTACGATGAGCCCAGGCCGCATTTCAATACCGTCTCGACGATGGTCCGCTCACTTGAGAAGAAGGGTTTCACGACCCACAGGGCGGAAGGACTGTCTTACCGGTATGCTCCGACCATGGACCGGGAACAGTACGGTCAGAGATATCTGGGCGGAGTTATCAGGGATTATCTGGACAATTCCTACAAGAAAGCCGTATCTCAGTTCGTGGAGGACGAGTGCATCAGCCTGGAGGAGCTCAAGGACCTGGTCAGAATGATTGAAAAGGACCGCAGGCGTAAATGAATGCCCTGCTGACATATCTGACTGGCTCCGCCTTGATGCTGGTCCTGTTGTGGACCGGCTTCAGGCTGCTGTTCTATGCTCAGAAGACTCTCAGGGTCAACAGGGTTCTTCTGACGGTGATCCTGGCGTTTTCAGTGACCGCTCCGCTGCTTCTGTCTTCGGTGCGCCTTCCGGTGCCTGAGCGGCTTCCCGACCTGGCCGGCCTGATGTCGATCCGGGATGCGGTTTCCGAGGCATCCGTGCCGGCCGGACAAGGCGGGCAGGAAGGAGTCCGGCTGGAGTCCGTGCTGACCTGGGCGTATGCCGCCGGAGCTGTGGCGGTGCTGTTTGTCAGAGTGCTGCTGCCTCTGCTGTCGGTCGCGCTGCTGCTGCGCAGGGGCAGGGTGTCTGTGTACGTCGCCGGCGGACGCAGGATAAGGGTGGCCATAGTGCCGGGTGCCGCGCCAATGAGCTGGATGGGTATTGTCATACTGCCTTCCGGCAAGGAGTTCGGGGATGACAGCTGCGTGCTGCGGCATGAGCTTGCGCATGTCTTGCTGGGACATTCCCCGGTGATTCTCTTTTCCAACTTGCTTCTGTGCCTGCAGTGGTTCAATCCGGCGGCATGGATGCTGCTCCGGGATCTGGAGCAGAACTGCGAGTTCGAGGCTGATGACGCGGTGCTCCGTTCCGGGGTGGACAGGTGCGGCTATCAGATGGAACTTGTGGGCAGGGCTTCGGACGGCAGGTCACTTCCGCTGGCCAGTATGTTCCGCCACAGCGGTCTGTTCCGCAGGATATGGATGATACAGAAAGAAATGCCGGCTTCACGGGTGTATCTGCGCCTGATGTATGTGCTGCCGGTGGCGGCAGCCGCAGTGCTGCTTTTCTCCACTCCTTCCGGAGAGATGCGGGCACATGGCGCGGTGCGGGAGACGGGACCTCAGACCGTAATAGGGAGGGAGCAGCCGTCTCTGTCTATGGAGCGGGATGTCACGAGCCCTTTCGAGCGGTGGCTTATGGACAGCACAGAGTATTCGGACAGCGGACAGGCCGCGTCGGAAGTCAGTCTGAAGTGTACGTTCCGGACGGGTCCGGACGGACAGGTGCGGAATGCCATGATCATGCTGAGAGGTGCGGATAATGAAGGTTCTGCGCGCTCGATGCTCATGGATGCCGTGGTGAATATGCCGCCGGTATGGTCTCCGGGCAGGATAGGAGAAGAGCCAGTGAGCTTGAGTCAGGAATTGCCGTTAATGTTGCAGATGAGTACAAGAAGCTGATGGAAGCACTTTTAGGTAAAAATATAGATGAACTCAAGGCCGTATGTGCAGGATACGGCCTTAAGTCTTTTGTGGCCACACAGATGGCTGACTGGCTGTACAGCAAGAGAGTCAGGACGATAGATGAGATGACCAATGTCTCCAAGGCGGCCAGGGCGGCTCTTTCTCAGGACTATGAGGTGGGGCGGACAGGGTATTGCGACCTGATATCCTCGGCTGACGGGACCAGGAAATATCTCTTTCCGTTCGGGCCGGGCGTGGAGGCTGTGATGATTCCCGACGGTGACAGGCACACGGTATGCGTATCTTCGCAGATGGGCTGCCGGATGGGCTGCCGCTTCTGCATGACCGGCCGGCAGGGCTGGCACGGCAACCTGACTCCTGCTGAGATACTCTCGCAGTTCATGGAGATAGACGAGGCGGCCTCGCTGACCAACGCAGTCTTCATGGGTATGGGTGAGCCGCTGGACAACTGGGACAATGTCCGCCGGGCGATAGAGGTGCTGACCGCTCCGTGGGGCTTCGGCTGGAGTCCCAAGCGCATCACTCTTTCGACCATAGGCGTGACTTTGGATCCGCGTTCGGGGGAGTCGCCTTTGCGCCGCTTCATGGACGAGTGCTCCTGCCATCTGGCTGTGAGCCTGCACAATCCTTTCCCGGAGGAAAGAGTGGAACTGATGCCGATGGAAAAGCCGTTTCCTTTGGCCAAGACCCTGTCTCTGATACGGGAATACGATTTCACCGGGCAGAGACGCGTGAGCTTCGAGTATATCATGTTCGCCGGGGTCAATGACGACAAGCGTCACGCCGATGCCCTGGCCGGGATGCTGCGCGGCCTGGAGTGCCGGGTCAACCTGATCCGTTTTCACCGCATACCGGACTCGCCCCTGGCCCCCTCCCCGATGCCGGTCATCGAGCAGTTCAAGACCAGGCTCAACAACGCCGGTATACTCACGACACTGAGGGCGTCCCGTGGGGAGGACATCCTTGCCGCCTGCGGTATGCTCAGCGGCAAAGGACAGGGAAAGCAATGATTAATCCGGACCTATGAAAGAGAAACTGATCATAATAATTCTTATCACATATGCGTCAATGTCCGCCGTACGCCTGGATGCGGCAGTGCCTTCCGACAGCCTGCATCGTGAAAGGCCTAAGGTTGGAGTTGTGCTGAGTGGAGGAGGGGCCAAGGGCTCGGCCCATATCGGTGTGCTCAAGGTGCTGGAGGAAGTCGGTATTCCTGTGGATTTCGTGGCAGGTACCAGCATGGGGTCGGTCATAGGAGGAATGTACTGCCTGGGATATACCCCTGAGGAACTGGATTCGCTTATCCGCTCAATTGACTGGTCCGTCTATATGAGCAACAGCGTCACAAGGGAGCAGCTCTCGTTTCAGGATAAGGAGAAAAGCGGGAAATATCTCATGACGATACCCTTTGCCACGGCTGCGTCACTTGAGAGTTCAATTGAGACCGGCAGGCACAAAAGGGACGAGCTGATGTCAAGAAACCAGCAGTCGTCCAGTGTTTTTGTGAACTCATTGCCGGCAGGGTTTATCAACGGCAACAATATTGAGAATCTTATCAGCTCGCTGTGTTTCGGTTATCAGGACTCGATAGATTTCAACGAGATGCCGATACCGTATGCCTGCGTGGCTACGGATATGGTCAGCGGCAAAGAGGTTGTCTTTCGCAATGGTCTGCTTTCAAGAGCTATCCGGGCCAGTATGGCGATTCCGGGAGTGTTTTCTCCCGTGCGGATGGGTAATATGGTGCTGGTGGACGGCGGTATGCTCAACAACTTTCCTGTGGATGTGTGCAAGGCTATGGGCGCGGATATTATCATAGGAGTAAGGGTCTCAAGCAAAGTCGGCGGAGACCCGGACGGACTCAATTCCCTGCCTCAGCTGATAGACCAGCTTATGGGAGTAGTGACAAAAAGCAAGGCTGACGACAACATAGCTATGTGCGATGTCTTCATCGAGCCGGATGTCACTGGTTACGGGCCTATGAATTTCGATTCTTATAGTATTGACACGCTTATACGCCGGGGTTATGAGGCGGCGGACAGGCAGCGCGAGGCCCTTCATGCATTAAAAATGAAACTGGAGGAGTACGGGCCGGTGGAGCAGGAGTATCATGCACCGAGAGCCGTAAATATGGATAAGGACACGTTGACCATAAGTTCAGTAGACATCTCAGGAGTCAGTGAGAAAGACTGTATGTGGCTGCTGAAGAAATCCAGAATCCTCAAGAACCGCAGGATGACCGGCCGGCAGATAGAAAATGCAGTATCGTTTTTCTATGGAACGAACTCTTTCTCCAAGATCAGCTATACGATACTTCCTGACGAAGGAGACTCCACGTACCACATCAATATTGGCCTGGTAAAGGATGTGCCTCACAGTTTCGGATTCGGATTCCGGTTTGACTCACAGGAGGCTGCGGCCATATTGCTTGGACTTGGAATCAATGAGCAGAAGCTTACGGGAGTCAAATTCAACTTTTCCACCAGGCTCAGTTACAATCCGTGGGCCACGGTCAGGCTGTCTTTCGTCCCAAGAGCATTTCCCAGATTCAGTCTTTCCTACACATTTCAGAAGTCGGAGTCCAATATAAGATATCACGGCAAGCCTTTGGGGAATGCCTTGTTTCTTAAACAGAATGTGAAGGCGTATTTTTCCGAGTATCACTCCCGCTTTTTCAGCACAGAGGTAGGCCTGAATCTTGAGAATTATATCTACAGCCATTTCTATGCCGGTAGTGACAGCCCTTTTGTACCTGACCTCAGTGCGCTCAGATGCGCATATCTGGGAGTATACGGGGTTCTGCGCTTTGACAGCAAGGACCGTTCGTCATTTGCGACAAAGGGAGTGGATTTTACACTGAGCGGAGGATGGAAGTTCCACGATTTTTACAGGACCGTGCCGTTCAGCAGCTTTGGTGAGGCTCAGCTTAATGCCGTGTCCTATATCCCCTTTGTCGGTGGCAGGTTGGTTCTCTCGCCGCAGGTCTATGCCCGCTTCGTGATGGGGGACAAATATCTGCTATCGTATGACAACCTTGTAGGCGGCGTAATGCCGGGGCGTTATGTGTCTCATCAGATTCCGTTCATAGGAGCCAACCGGCCGGAGATGATGTACAATAGTGTGACGGTTCTTCGTGCCGACCTGCGCTGGAACGTATACCGTAAGCATTATATTGCCGTTATGGGCAATTATGTCCGCGAGGCCAACGGTATCCGGAACTTCTTCGTGCCGAAGACTCCGTATGAGGACGGCTCCATGACAGCGTATGACTGGTGGGGATTCGGCGTAAGATACTCGTATGACCTTCCAATCGGTCCAGTGGATGTGGATATCAGCTGGTCCAATCTAACCAAATCACTCGGTGTTTATGTCAACCTCGGATACTATTTCTAACCTCGATGCGGTATTCGGCCGTATGGCCTGGCTGTGTTCCCGGAGGGAATACTGCTCTGCCGCCGTGCTGGAAAAGCTCAGGCAGAAGGGCCTGGACGATAAGGATGCAGCCGCCGTGCTGGAGCGTCTGGTCAGGGAGCGGTATGTGGACGATGCCCGCTATGCCCGTGCGTTTGTCCGGGACAAGGCCCTGCTTTCCGGCTGGGGCCCGCGCAAGATATCGTTTGCCCTGGCTGCCAAAGGCATATCCAGGGAGGTCGTGGAAGAGGCGTTGGGGGAGGTCAGTCCGGAGGACGGCGAGGCCCGTATGTGTCAGGTGCTTTCCGCGAAATGGAAATCGGTCTCGGGAAAGACATTGTACGAGCGCCGCACCAAGCTTCTGCGTTTCGCCCTTTCCCGAGGCTACTCCTATGACCAGATTGTCGGTTTTCTCAATACCCTTTCTGAGTGAGATGTCATTGACAAGACAAAGAAATTGTATATTTGCGCTCGGAAATATAATTAAATAACTACGGAAGATGATTACCACGGAACAGGTGAGAGACTTGCGTCAGCGTATCGATACGCTGGGGAGGTGTCTTTGACATCGCTTCGAAGAAGGAGCAGGTAGCTGCGATGCAGCAGCACAGTGCCGGGCCGGGATTCTGGGACGACCCGAAGGAGGCCGAGGCATATCTTAAGAAAATGTCGGGAGTGAAATTCTGGACTGACGCCTACGATGAGATTAAGAAAATGGACGAGGACCTGGAAGTCCTGCTGGAGTTCGCCAGGGATGACGAGGCGGCTCAGAATGACGCGGATAAGCAGTTCGAGGTCCTTACCGGAAAGGTAGAGGACCTGGAGTTGCGCAATATGCTCGGCGAGGAAGGGGACAATCTCGGGGCAATCCTCAAGATCAATTCCGGAGCCGGCGGCACAGAGAGCAACGACTGGTCGGCCATGCTGATGCGCATGTACGTCCGCTGGGGAGAGCGGAACGGCTATAAGGTGGCTATCAGTGACTTGATAGAAGGTGACGAGGCCGGTATCAAGTCTGTGACGATAGAGTTTGAGGGTGACTACGCATTCGGCTATCTGAAGGGTGAGAGCGGAGTACACCGTCTGGTGCGTATCTCTCCGTTCAATGCCCAGGGCAAGCGGCAGACAACTTTCTCTTCGGTGTTTGTGTATCCTTTGGTGGATGACACGATAGAGATAGAGATCAATCCGGCTGACTTGGAATGGGATACCTACCGCTCATCAGGAGCAGGAGGCCAGAACGTCAACAAAGTCGAGACAGGAGTCCGCGTGCGCCATATCCCGACCGGTATCGTGGTGGAGAACACTGAGACCCGCTCCCAGCTCGACAACCGTCAGCGGGCTCTGCGCATCCTGAAGTCGCATCTCTATGACCTGGAACTGAAGAAGCGTCAGGAGAAGCAGGCAGAGCTGGAAGGCAAGAAGAAGAAGATAGAGTGGGGCTCGCAGATCCGCAGTTATGTCCTGCATCCCTACAAGATGGTCAAGGATCTGCGTACCGGCTACGAGACCTCCGATACTCAGGGAGTCCTGGACGGTGACCTCAACGCGTTCATGAAGAAATTCCTCATGGAAGGCGGTCAGGTGTAGGACTAGAGTTCCCAGGCGAGGGCAGAGGCGCCGAGGATGGCTGCGTCGGAGTCCTTTAGGGTAGAGTAAAGCAGACGGATCTTGCCTTTCCAGATGTTCAGCAGGTTGTCGTTCATGCTCTCGAGGATGGACTCGGTCAGGAACTCCTTGGACTTGGCCAGACCGCCGAACAGGATTATCGCCTCCGGTGCGCTGAATGCCACGAAGTCAGCGAATGCCTCTCCCATGATTTTACCTGTAAAGTGGAATATCTCGATAGCCAGCTTGTCGCCCTTGGTGGCGGCGTCGTAGATGTCCTTCGATGTGATTTTTTCCGGATCCAGATTGCGCAGCAGGCTTGGCTCATCCCTCTCGGTCAGGAACTCCCTGGCGGTACGGGCGACACCTGTAGCAGACGTGTATGTCTCCAGGCATCCCTTGCGTCCGCAGTTGCACTGCCTGCCGCCTCTGATGATGGTAGTGTGGCCGAGCTCTCCTGCGAATCCGTCGTGACCGTAGACTATCTTGCCGTCGATTACGATACCGCTGCCGACGCCGGTGCCGAGGGTAATCATGATGAAGTCCTTCATTCCCTTTGCTATGCCGTAGGTCATCTCTCCGACCGCGGCGGCGTTGGCGTCGTTGGTGATGGCCACCGGAATACCGACGATGTCGCGTATCATCTTGGCGAAGAAGATGACCATGGGCTTGTCATTCTCGTCGTAGGCCCATTTGAGGTTCGGCGCAAATTCTATTGTGCCTTTATAGTAGTTGCCGTTCGGGGCTCCGATACCGATGCCCTTGACCTCACCGTCATTCTCAGACTGCTTGATCAGGTCCTTTATGGCGGTTGTCAGGTCTTCCACATATGATGACAGTTCTCTCTGAAGTGAGGATATCACACTTTGATAAAGAATGTTGCCGCGGGCATCCACAACCCCCAGTTTGGTGGTCTGTCCTCCGACATCGATGCCTATTACTAAAGCCTGTTTTGCCATGTTTATTCTGTTTTAATATTAGTGTTCACATTTTTGTACCATATCAGCGCGTAAAGGAAGATGTAGACCGCGCATACCAGGGGAACGGTAAAGCTGATGAGGAATGATCCGGTGGCGTCAGCTATCGCGCCCTGAATAGGTATAAGTATTCCGCCGCCGCATACCATTGTCATGAACATGCCGGATGCGACTGAGGTATATTTGCCAAGGCCTTCCACAGCCATGTTGAAGATGCCGCCCCAGCATACCGAGGTGCACAGGCCGCAGAGTACCAGAAATACCATGCCCAATGGTATGTCGGCTGTTACAAAATGCCCCGTAGAGCCTTCAAATCCGAAGAAAGGAACTGTGGTGCCTGAAGGCAGCAGCATACCCAGCAGGATAAATACAACGCATACAGACGATACGAAAAGTATCTGGGTTCTGCTGGAGAACTTGCCGCCGAGCAGACCTCCGCAGAGCCTTCCTACAAGCATCATTAGCCAGAACACGCCGGCAATCGAGGCCGCTACTCCTGAGTCCATTCCGAATCCCGGAGTGGCTGCGTCGGTGGCAGTGGACAGGTATTGCAGTACATAAGTAGGTATGCCGACCTCGACTCCCAGATACAGGAAGATGGCGATGACGCCCAAGTTGAAGTGACGGAATGAGAAAGCGCTGTGCTTCTTGCCGTCAGCAGGTGTGGTCGGTTTCTGTGCGGATTCAGATGACTTCTCCTGATCCGGTTCGGGAATCTTGACAAAGGAAAGTACGATAAACACCAGCAGAAAGATTCCTAAGGCAATGAAGAGGGCCGGTGTGGCATCAGATATCTGTGCCTTTGAAGCATCTCCTACCAGAGCACCGACGAATATGGTCACGAAGGTGGCGGCCAGTGAGTTTCCGACGCCGCCGAACTGTATCAGCTGGTTGCCGCGTTTCCCGCCACCTCCGAGAGTGTTGAGCATTGGGTTGACGACAGTGTTGAGCATACACATGCAGAAGCCGGCGATAAAGGCTCCGGCAAGATATACTCCGTAGCTCTGTACTCCGTCCCATCCAGATACATACTGGAGGAATACACCGACAAAGCCTACGACAATTGCTGTAAGGGCAGTCTTCTTATATCCAATCTTTTTGAGCAGTATTCCGGCAGGGATACCCATGACGGCGTATGCGATGAAGTTGGCTGCGTTGCCAAGCTGGGCCATGGCGTTGGATACGTGAAATTGATTCTTGACGATAACCGCCATGGGATTACACAGATTGGTCACGAATGCGATCATGAAGAACAGCAGGTACATCATCGCAATCGGGAGCGCGTAGTTTTTCTTTTCAGTCATATCAGTACACAGTTAATGTTTAAAATGCAAAAGTATGAATAATTATTTTCCTTTGTTCATGAGTTCGCTTTTAAGATTGCACAGATACTGCGGGGTGACCCCCAGATAAGAGGCCAGAACCTTTCCGGGAACGGCGTTTATGATTTCAGGACGGTTTTTCAGAATGGACAGGTAGCGGTCTTTGGCGGCGCCGTTGATAAGGCAGAGTTTGTGCTCGCATGTAAACAGTTGTCCCATGGCGAGGTTGAACATCCATTGGGAGAATTCAGGAGAATCCTTCAGCATACTGTCAAAAGTGTTTTTGTCCATTCTCATAACGGCTGCAGGAGTCTTGCAGTTCTCCGCTATGAGAAATGCCGGAGTCTGCATATAATAGGCGTGCGGGGAGAGAATGATGGTACCCGGTGTCGCGAAACCGAAAGTGCTCTCACGGTATTCCTCAATGTGGAAAATTCTGATAATGCCTTCTTTAAGGCAGTAGATGTCAGTATTGACCCGATCGTAGTCTATAAGGCGTTCTTTCGGTTTCAAGTGAATTTCCTCCATTCTGCCGAGGAATTCCTCAATAATCTCATCAGAAGGATTGAAGTTCCCCTCCATCTTTATCAGTTGCTTCAGTTTATTGTCCATTGTACTCGGATTAAATAAAGTGTAAAGATAAATAAAGATTTTCTGGAGGATTAAGATAGTTTAACTTTTTTCCGTCATCAAAAAAGTAATTTTGCATTCAGATAACTCAATAAACACGTAAAACGATGAAAAAATTTATCAACTGCATTATCTTATCGCCGATCGGCCCGTCGGTATCATCATACCGGCAAAAAGAGGCATGGGCGGCTATGGGGCCCGTTCTCGGGCAAGTTATACGGACCATAACGACAGATCCTGCTGCTGGACATTGATTATGCCACGGCTAATCCGGTCGAGGGCATGGAAGTACTGTCCTTGACGGAGTAGTGACTGGATTATGGACTGAACTTATGACGAAGGCATTAATTTAATCAGAGACAGATAATGTCTCATAGTAGTTTAATATGATGAAACGAATATCTAAATTTTCACTCTGTGCCATTGTCCTATGCCTGATGCTTGCAGGCAACTCTTGTAAAAAAGACGATGGACCAAACGAAGGAGCGCTAACTAATCAATTCTCATTCAATGGGGTTACGAATGATATAAGATCCGTGCTCTATGAATACGACAATCTGAATGGTGTATATACATTCTTCATATCTCCGTCCGAGGGAATAGAGAATATTGAAGCCATGCTGAATGCAAATGATTTCATCAAAATCGTAAGTTCTTCGGCAAATGGGCAAATCGACCTCACGTCCGAAGGAAATTCCTTGAGTTACAAGGATTTTGTTGTTTCTTCAGCTGAAAGTTCTGAAATCAAGTCCTCGGACCTTTCACTCGTGTTGGACAACAATGCCTTGATCCTCAGCCTTTCAGCAAAAAAGAACAACGGTGATGAGCTCCGAGCGGAATATGACGGGGCATGCGTCAATGCTAGTGAAAATCATATCTCTCTGGACAAAGCCGTGATGAGTCTTTATATGGGCATGGAGTCAGGAATGGAAAACTACTACATCGTCTTGACAAATGCCGGATTCAAGCTGGATGGGACTGATTATAGTCTTGAGTCTGAGGGGTATGCTCTTCAATTGGATCTTTATGCTGACAATGCTGGCTTTATCCTCGACTTGCCGGCCGGTGAATACAGTTCTTCCTCCACTGTCTCAAATCTCACTTATTCCGACAAATTCAGCGGAATAATAGCAAAAGATGCCGCCGGCAATGTGTCGGAGTTGATTCCGCTCTATGACAAAGTAGTCGTAGAAACATCCGATAACAGCACATACACAATCTCGGCTTCGTTTGTACAGGATGGCACGACATACAGTGTCTCGTTCTCGGGAGAGCTGTCAATGGAGAATGCTGACTTTAATCCCAGCCTGCCTCAGATAGGAGAAGACTTGGACTTCAAAGGCTTCTATGCGGAAGCAAGTTATGAGGGGAATGTCCTTGAGAACGGGACAGGCCTCATGGAGATCGTTATCTATGATGAGAATTGGGAAAACCGTATAAGCCCGGGACACGGCATGACGCTCGTTCTCCTGCATGACCTGTTTATTGATTCCAAGAAATGCAGGATTATGCCAGGTGAATATACCGTGTCATCGAGCCTGGAGCATTCTACATGCATGACAACTGAGGAAGTCAATATCCTGGGGCTGATTTTGCCTTTGGGGTCGTATGTGATGAGAAATGACGGAACGGAAAACGCTACATACGCATACGTGGCAGGCGGCAATATAACTGTATCTGAAAATGGGGACAATACAGTGATAGAGGGTACTGTCCTTACTCCTGACGGATATACGGTCAATATTTATTTCGATGGCCCCATCGGCATTACCGACAACTCGAAAGACGATAACGACGGTTCAACCACCCTCGAAAAGGACCTGGAACTTGAACTCGGCTATTTGCCGACAGCATATTGCACACCCCAGACCGACATATGGGTAAAAGGACTCGGCACCATCCCTGTTGAAGACCTTACAAACGTAACCCCTCCTGCTGAAGAGGCATGCGGATATCAGTCTATTGACATAGGCATGGCTACCGGATTTTACGATGAGGATGGGAAGCTCGTGGAAGGGGATATAATCCGTCTCGACCTCCTCGTCAACCCCGGTGACGAAGGCAAGATAACAACAGGTACGTATACGGTTACGCCTAACCGCTATCCGGCTTCATTCCGGCCGGGGACAGCTCCGCGCGGATATCAGGGCATGGAAGGAAACCTTGGCACCAGGTACATGGACATAGCCAACGCAATCGGTAGCGCAGATATTGACGGAGATGGAGAAGTGGAGGAGAATGTTCCATTGAACATACCTACGCAAGCAGGTTTCGCATGTCTGTATGAAGGTACTATAACCATATCGAAAGCGGCAGGAGGTGAAAACTACTATACTTTCGAAATAGACGGCATGGATGTGCTGAAACATAAGATAACAGGCTCATGGACGGGGCCGGTCTGCCTGATAGGAACGGATACCCCTGTTCTCCCGTCCGATAATTCGTTCAATGCTCCCATGCGCCTGGAATCCCAAAGACCTTTATTTGAAAAGAAACTTGAAAAATAGTGCGACAAATGAAAACATTTATGAAAAATCTTACCATGCCGGTATTGGTTGCAATGCTGGCGACGGTTATTCCGACTTCTTGTAAAAAGGATGAGGTCCCGGTTCCTCCGGTAGAGTTGGAGGATCAGATAGCTTATAATGATAATGAGCCTGTAGAAATACGCTCTGCGATTTATGAAGCCGAAGAAAACGGTATGACCACTTTCTATCTGTCACCCACGCAAGGTATATCCGATGTGAATGGAATGACAGCGGCAAACGACTATCTGATGATATCAGTTTCCAGCGCGGACGGTGAAATAGACGGTACGTTTGAATTGTCCTATTCGTCATTGCATCTGACAGACAAAGCTGATGCCGAGCAGTTCATGATGAGTGTCAGGTATTCCGCAAACGAAGAGAAACTTGATCTGGAAACTGACATCAAGATGAAAGACGGGACCACGCTTAGGGCGGAATATCACAATACATGCGTAGAGGCAGTCCCGGAAACCGTTCCTCTCAATAATGAATACTCTCTGGACGATGAGAGAATGGCCATATCAAGTGTTTTGGAATGGTATGACCATAAAGAGGCGGCTATGACTTATTATTTCTATGCCGAGAACCTGACAGAACCGGACAACAATGCCGAAGGATTAGTCATCAGGGTAAAGGACGGACAGTCCACTGAAAATATTGATCTTTCCACTGTTACATCTGACGTTGTTTCCATAGAATGCGGAGCATTTACCAATAATGAGAGCACGGCAGGTACACTTACATTATCCAAAGACAAATTCGGGGAAAAAATAACACTGTCGCTAAATGCGGAATCCGGTGGCTCGCATTTGCAGGCGGAATACACAGGGACATTCATAAAAGGATATTACAGCGGCAATTATTTTTCCGTAACCACAAAGGAGGGGGATGTGGAGAAGAACGATATTCAGGGCGTATTCCTTTACAATAACGGAACACAGAACATCCTTGCAATCGGGCAGACACAAAACGCAACAACTCCAGAAGACTTCATGGAAGGTCATTTTGCTGCGAAACTCCTTATAGGCAATACAGCTGAAGGAATGAATCTGATTCTGCCTGAAGATGCCGGTGAATGCGGCTTCTTCCTGTATGATTACGAGACATACTCCACGCTTGACATCAATGGGGCATCAGGAAAAGGAGCAACCGGCAAGATCAACGTTGAAAACGCAGGAGACAAGACTTATGTCGGATTTGCCGTTACTTTCCCTGATGGGACCATAGCAGAAGGGGAGTGGTTCGGGGAGATGAAAATAGTTGAAGAAGAATTCGACATTACTCCCATAAAGCCGTTCTCTCCAAGCATAACCATAACATCCGAGGACGGCACGGTGCTGTACCATAAAACCATAACTTCAATGGAAGTGCGTCTGGAAAAGGACTATAGACTGCGCGGAGGTGATCCGCAATACGGAGGAGCGACTTTCGATGCCTATTTCTTTTATTTCCGGCCTGAAGGATACGAAGAATCTATTGATGACCCCATAACCGTACCCAGCTTCATGTACATGGCAGATAACATTCCTACCGAGGGTGAGATTGATCTTGCTCAGGCTGGAGCGGACACTCACTGGAATTTTAAATTCCAGAATTCCAATTTCAAGTACACGGAATATTTTGAAAATTACGAGATGTATGGAATGAAGACTCTTAGATGTCCGGACAATGTAAAAGTAAACATCATGCAGGACGAAGACAAGATCTGGAATTTTTATTTTGAAATGACGGACTACGGTTCTTTCAGCAGTTATACTCCGGATTTGAAAGAAGGAACGAAGAACAGAATCACAATAGAATGGAGGGACTCAGCTACCATATATAGCGGAAGTAAGGTGAACGATATGGATGCATCAGAATATTAGGAAATAATGTCGTAAAACCGCATAACCTTTCTGATATGGCAAAGCCCTGACTTTCACAAGCCGGGGCTTCGTTTTATATTCACAGGACTTGTCCAGAAGCCGGTCCGTCTTCCGTAGTGGACTGGACACGGTGATTATAAGGCTATGAAGCCGTATGTGGATGTGGCCGGTAGTGTGAGATTGGAGTGTATGAGAAAATTTGATCAGCTGTAGACGGAGTGGCGAAGAATCTCCGGTCAAAGGAGCAGCCTTTATCGCCTTGAATTGCGGAATACGGCTGCTCCTGAATGTGTTAGGAAATTTACCGCGGCACGTCCTCGTATATGATCCGGTCCTGCTCGGCGATTCTCTTCGGTACGGCTCCGATGACCTGATTCAGTTCATCTATGGAAAGAGCATTGAGCGGTTTGCCGAATTTTTTCTGCGAGTAATTGTCCCTGGCGGTGTTGTAGGCCTTGTCCATTGCGTTTCGGATCTGAACGTAGACCTCTGGGGACGAGTCTCTGTTGAATCCGATGCTGAATATTCCCAGGAACTGATCCTCATCTGTATCTGTGCGGATACCCTGTTCCATGATTATCCCGACGGCCTTTTCCGGAATTTCTTCCAATGTCACCTGATATCCGTCCATCATGATCCTGTCGTTGCTGTTCACGTGGATCTGGTGGAAATATTTCCTGTTGGCGGGGGTGACGGGAATGGCTGTCGTGATCTCCTCATTGTCGCTGATGGCCGGAGGCAGTATTTGTACTGATTCAGCGGACAGTACCGCACCTCCGCCAAGGTCTGCCATGTAGCGGACTTTCAGGAGACCGGCCTTCCTGAGGCTGTTTTTTACGTCGGTCACTGCCCCCATGTCGGTGCCGCCGGAGATTTCAATCTCAGCAATGGTGGGCTTGCCGGCAGCGATTTTGTCTGCAATGACTTTGTCTATGTCCTCAGAGCTGTATTGCTGACCGTCGATTGTCAGCATATCTTTCGATACAGTGATGGTCAGTACGCTGTCCTGTGCGGCAGAGACTGCGTCCGGAGAAGTGCTGTGAGTGCCGGCTGCCGTAGCGGAGACGGCACTCTTCTGTGTCTGATCCTTGGTCCCGCAGCCGAACGCGAGGAAGGTGGCGGTGAGCAGCGGGAGGGCGGCGGCCAGCCTCAGTGAGGCGTAGCGGCCGAGTCGTGTCTTTGTCATCATAATAAACCGTTTTTTTGTGAGTGAGTGATTCAACCCGCTGGATATATCCGGATTATAACCAAAGAGTTGCTTGAAGATGGCTGTTCTATATAGAGTCAGGTCATTTCCTTCGTTGAGAACGTCGCGGTCGGCCTCCCATTCCTGTACCTCCTTCAGGTCCTTTTCGGCAATCCACAAGAAGGGGTTGAACCACAGGAGGCTGCGCAGGACGGAGAGGACGAGCCTCTCGTAGGAATGCCGGTGACGGACGTGGCTGACCTCGTGGGAGAGAATCATCCGTCGCTCTGAGGGGCTGTAGTTGAAGCCCATGTAGACCGTCCGCAGGAAGGAGAACGGAGTCTGTATCTTCCCGCTCTCAGCTAAGGTCCAGTCCTCCATGCGGGTCAGGCGGGCTCCCCGGCGCAGGCGGCGTATCCGTATGATATTCGGGATTATCAGGGTAATAGAGGCTGCGGCTGTCACTCCGTAGACGGCAGCGGCCGTTTTCAGGACAATGGTCTTCGCGGAGGTTTTCCGGGAGGTGGCGGCGGCATCCTCTGCCGTGGCCACGCCGTAGCCTCCGTCCTCCGGGAGGAGGTTCCCCCGGAATTCGTGGAGGACGGCCGTCCCCTCTGCTGCGGGCTCCGGGGCAGGGGAGTACAGCGGCACGTCGAGGGCGGGGATGAGGGCTGCGAGCAGCATTGTCCCTACGATGTATGCCCGGCACAGCCTGTAGCCGACCTTTCCTGCCAGCAGCCACCGGTACAGGACCAGGAACAGGCCGCTGCAGATCAGTATCTCTATTATGTATTCGACCGTCTTCATGTCTTTTATTTGCCTGAGTTCAATATCCTTAGGATCTCGTCGGTCTCCTCCACCGATATGGACTTCTGCGAGGAGAAGAAGTTGACCATCCGGCTGACGGACCCGTCGAAGAAGTTGTCCAGTATCGTGCGCATGTAGGTGCCTGTGTACTCTTCCTTAGCCACGAGCGGGAAGTATTCGTAGGTCCGTCCGTAGGCCTTGTGCGAGACGAAGCCCTTGCTCTCCAGTATCCGCACGATGGTCGATACCGTGTTGTACGCCGGCCGCGGCTCCGGCATCTCCTCCAGGATGTCGTGTACCAGCACCTTCCCTTTCTTCCAGATTACCTGCATGATCTCGAGTTCTGCGCGTGTGAGCTCCTGCCGTTCTTCCTTGACTATTTTTGCCATGATGTGTGTAGTTTCTGTTTCTAACCACAAAGCTATAACTAAATTTTTAAATATACAACTAAAATTTTAGTTAATAATAGCAGTGGTGTACGGAATTGAGGATTTTGATTATTTTTGCAGAAGTGGAAAAATGATTTTAGGATTTCTCAAAGGTCTGATAGTCGGGATTATAGTTTCGATACCAGTGGGCCCTCTCGGACTGCTGTGCATCCCGCGTACCTTGGCCCGCGGACGTGTGTCCGGACTGTCGGTAGGGCTTGGTGGGACGAGCAGTGATGCGCTTTATTCGGCCCTGGCTCTGTTTGCACTTTCGTTTATCAGCGGTTTCATAGATGCCAATGAGGAGTGGGTTCTGTTGGCCGGTGGTGTGATTATCTGCATAACCGGACTCAATCTGTTATTGAGCCGTCAGCGGGTCCGCGGCAGGGATGCCGATGAGGTCAATGCCCGCGCGGTCGCTCCGGCGCGTCATGTGCGGGAATACCTCAACGGGTTTCTTATATCGGTCACTAATCCCGGTACATTGGTCTGCATGCTCTGGTTATTTACCTTTCTGGGGTTCGATACATCCAGGCAGCCGGCAATGCTGGCGGAGTGGGCAGGTACTGTCTCTGGCTCAGCGGGGACATGGTTCCTGATTACATGGGGCATTAACAGGTTCCGCAGCAGCATCACCTTTGGCCAGCTTCATTGGCTGACCCGCATTTCTGGAGCCGTAATTCTGCTCATAGGGCTCTCATCTGTGATTAAAGGTGCCGCAATATATGCTTCGTTCGTATGAATTATTTACAATTTCCAAAAATCATACACAGAATGTATGAAATATGGACAGCCAAGATGAGTGTGGAATAAATCAAGGTGCTGTAAATTAATAAATTGTAAATATTGGTACGATTTTATCTAAAATAGTGGGCAAATGGAAATGGAAAAATTATAACCAATGAAATCGTTTCTCAACTTCATCCGCAAGAACGGGCTCTACGCCTTTATCAACCTTTTCGGTCTGACGGTCTCCCTGGCCTTCGTGCT
>CALVDI010000035.1 GCA_944326225.1 uncultured Bacteroidales bacterium
TTAAATTTTCACCAATCATACTATCCTATAATAGCTAAGGGCGTTCCTTCCATTACGGAGTCGCCTTTGTTGACTTTTATACTCTTGATAACACCGTCGGCAGTGGCCTCGATGACGTTCTCCATCTTCATGGCCTCAAGAACCATGATCTTCTGACCGTTCTTTACGGTGTCGCCTTCCTTCACGCACACATCCAGGATAACACCGGGAAGGGGTGAGGATACGGTTGTACCGCCGGCTGTAGGAGCGGGAGCCGCAGAGGGCTTGGGTGTGGCAGCCGATACAGCGGGTGCTGCAGGTGCGGTTTTCACTACTTTGATGGCAGTAGGCTTGACGATGGGCTTCTCAAACTCCACCTTGTAGTTGGAGCCGTTGACCTCTACTGATGCCACTGACTCCTGTACGTCGTTGATGACCACATTGTAGTCATTGCCGTTGATTTTGAGTTTATATTCTTTCATGGTCTGTATTATTATCTTTGGTTCTTTTTAAGTGTGGGGGTCTGACGGAGAGTGTAGATCTTCGAGCTCCAGGGCGAGTAGCTCCTGTCGGTATGGCTCATGGTGATGGTCAGGCTCTCGTTGTCATGGGCCTCGCTCTCCTCGTGGAAGAGGTGGAGGGCTACGGCGATGGCGGCGTAGGTCTCTCCTGAGGTCTCTTTCACGTTGACAGCAGTCTCTCCGCTACCGGCTGTAGCTGCTGTGGACTTCCGGTTCAGTTTGTTTACAGCGATATGGCCGGTGAACTTGAAGATGAAGCAGAGGATGATAAGGGCGCAGAATACCACCAGCATGGCGGTGAGGGTGAGAATCCATCCGCCCGGGTCTTCCCTTGCCATTATCTGACTCTTGGTCTCCTCGTCCACTCCTGCGTTGTTGGTGCTGGGAGAGGTCCAGGGCATGATGCCCCAGCCCTCGCCGCTGCCGTCGTTGGAGCCTATGCCGTCCTCGATACGTCCGTAGGACTGGTCCACACCGAGGTTCTTGGGTATAGCGATCTTGTCGATGACAGTACGTCCGTCGCTGGCCACGAAGTAAACAGTATCAGACTCTTCCAGGGTGAAGTTGATGTGGAAGGTCCCGTGGTAGGGGTTGTTGTCCGCCCAGAAGAGAACATGCTGGCGGGGCTTGATCTGGGTCAGCACGTCTCCTTTGGGGATGATGTATTTCTTCAGGTTGTCCGGATCATTGGACAGGAAGCATCCGCCGATGTCCACCGTACCGTAGGAGGTATTGAAGAGCTCGAACCAGCCGTTGTGGAAGCCGAAGTCGTCCTCGAAGTTGGTCTCATTGTGGATGAGCAGCTCGTTGAGACGCATATCGCTCTGGCTCTGGGCACTCAGGGTGAACACGGACAGAGTCACTGCAAGACCCGACACCAATATGAATCTAAGTTTGTTCATTTCAGTCGGTTTGATGTGTTACAAAGGAAGATTGTCGTGCTTCTTGGCAGGGTTGGTAAGCTTCTTTGTAGAAAGCTGCTCAAGGGCGCGGATTACGCGGAAACGGGTATTGCGGGGCTCGATGACATCGTCGATGTAACCGTAGCTGGCTGCCTTGTAAGGGTTGCAGAAGAGGTCGTTGTACTCTTTCTTCTTCTCGGCTGCGAGCTCTGCGCGTTTCTCGGGATCCTCGATGGCCTTGATCTCCTTGGAGTAGAGCACTTCTACCGCACCGTCGGCACCCATCACGGCAATGTTGGCTGTAGGCCATGCGTAGTTGATGTCGCCGCGGAGCTGCTTGCAGCTCATCACGATGTGTGATCCGCCGTAGGACTTGCGGAGTGTCACGGTTACTTTAGGCACTGTAGCCTCACCGTAAGCGTAGAGCAGCTTGGCTCCGTGAACGATGATTCCGCCGTACTCCTGCTGGGTTCCGGGCAGGAAGCCGGGAACGTCCACGAGGGTTACGATGGGGATGTTGAAGGCGTCGCAGAAACGTACGAAACGTGCGGCTTTTCTCGAAGAGTTGATGTCGAGCACACCGGCCAGGTACTTGGGCTGGTTGGCCACGATGCCTACAGATGTGCCGCCCATGTGAGCGAAGCCGATGATGATGTTCTTGGCGTAGTCCTTGTGGATCTCGAAGAATTCTCCGTCATCCACGATGCCGCCGATGACATTGTACATGTCGTAAGCCTCGTTGGGGCTATCGGGTATGATGGAGTTGAGGGAGTCCTCAAGTCTCTCGATAGGGTCTGCGGTGGGCTTGTAAGGCGGCTCCTCCATGTTGTTCTGAGGAATGAAGGAGAGGAGCTTGCGGATGATGGCGATAGCGTCTTCCTCTGAGTCGGCAGCGAAGTGAGCGACACCGCTCTTGGAAGCATGTACGGATGCACCTCCGAGCTGTTCCTGTGTAACGACCTCACCTGTTACGGACTTAACGACTGCGGGACCGGTCAGGAACATGTAGCTGGTACCCTTGGCCATGATATTGAAGTCGGTAAGGGCGGGAGAGTAAACGGCACCTCCGGCGCAGGGACCGAGGATGGCTGAGATCTGGGGAATGACACCCGAAGCGAGGATGTTCCTCTGGAAGATCTCGGCATATCCTGCGAGTGCGTTCACACCTTCCTGGATACGGGCTCCGCCTGAGTCATTGAGACCGATGACGGGAGCGCCCATCTTCATGGCCTGGTCCATGATCTTGCAGATCTTCAGGGCCAGAGTCTCGGAAAGAGAACCTCCGAATACAGTGAAGTCCTGTGCGAAGACGTATACCAGACGGCCGTCGATAGTACCGTAACCGGTAACGACACCGTCGCCGAGGAACGTGGTCTTGTTCATGCCGAAGTTCGTGCAGCGGTGTGTCACGAACATATCGAATTCTTCAAAGCTGCCTTCGTCCAGGAGCATTGCAATCCTTTCGCGGGCAGTGTATTTGCCCTTCTGGTGCTGAGAGTCGATTCTTTTCTCACCGCCACCGAGGCGGGCCTTCTCACGAAGCTCTATCAGCGCTTTAACTTGTTCAAGCTGTTGGCTCATAACTTAATCTATTAATTAGTGTTTTGTTTACTTGTTGTTGGGGTCCTCGCACAGCTCTGTGAGCACTCCGTGAGTGGACTTGGGATGGAGAAATGCGATATTGAGTCCCTCCGCACCTTTGCGGGGAGCCTTGTCAATCAGTCTTACGCCCTTGGCCTCCATCTCGTTGAGTGCGTTCTGAACGCCGTCCTTAACGCTGAAAGCCAGGTGATGTATGCCCTCGCCTCTCTTCTCGATGAAGCCGGCGATGGTGCCGTCGGGAGATGTGCTCTCGAGCAGCTCGAGCTTGGTCTGTCCGATCTTGAAGAAAGCTGTTCTTACTTTCTGGTCGGGCACTTCCTCGATAGAGTAGCATTTCAGGCCCAACATGTTCTCGTAGTAGGGAATGGCCTCGTCAAGGGACTTGACGGCGATTCCAAGATGTTCGATATGTGACAGTTCCATAATATTATGTATTAAAATGTTATTGTTCGTCAGACATTGCCATCGTGTGATATACGTTCTGGACATCGTCGTCGTTCTCCAGCTTGTCGATGAGCTTCAGGATGCCCTCTTTTTCTTCCTGAGAGAGCTGTTTCAGAGGAACGTTCGGAATCCTCTCAAAACCTCCGGATACGATTGTGAAGCCGTTGTCCTCAAGATATTTCTGGATATTGCCGAAAGACTCGAACTCCCCGTATATATAAATAAGGTCTTCCTCATCGTCCTTGTAGACATCGTCTACACCGTAGTCTATGAGTTCCAGCTCCAGCTCGTCCATGTCCACGGGACCGTCCTTCTTAACCTTGAAGACGCACTTGTGGTCGAACATGAAGCTTACGCAGCCCTGGGTACCGAGGCTTCCTCCGACTTTCGTGAAGTAGCTGCGGATATTGGCCACAGTCCTCATGTTGTTGTCGGTGGCTGTCTCTATCAGGAATGCTATACCGTGGGGACCGAAGCCCTCGTATACTATCTCTTCATAGTCGCCCTGATCCTTCTCGACAGCTCTCTTGATTGCCCTCTCGATATTCTCCTTGGGCATATTCTCGCTGCGGGCTGTCTGAATGAGGGTCCTCAGACGGGGGTTGTTGTCGGGGTCGGGACCACCGGCCTTGGCAGCTATCGTGATTTCCTTTCCAATACGTGTGAAGACGCGGGCCATGTTGCCCCAGCGTTTGAACTTGCGTTCCTTTCTGAATTCAAAAGCTCTTCCCATACGGTTCTTTACTTCTTAACTTCTATGCGTGAAATGTACTTGTCGATCTCATATCCCTCATAGGACTGCGGATATTTGTCCTTGATGACACGGTAGTGGGCGAGAGCCTCGTCATTGCGTCCCAGCTCCTCGCAGATGATACCGGCCTTGAGCAGGTATGAGGCGGCGAAGATATTGTCCTCGGTCTCTGCAGCCTGAAGATAGTAGCTGAGAGCTGTCTCATAGTCCTCGAGCATGGAGTAGGCATCTCCTGTGCAGGCCAGTGCGCGTCCCTTCATGACAGGCTCCTTGGTCCTGTACTTGCCGAGATAGCTGATGGCCTCCTGGGCATTGCCGAGCTGGAGCTCGCATATGCCGGCATAGAGATACACTGCCTTGCCGGCCTTGGCACCGTATTCATCGATAATCTGGGCGAATCCGAGGGCGTTTCCGTCACCGTTGAGCGCCTTGTCGTAGTCCTCTGCCCTGAAATACTGCTCGGCTGTGAAGGTCTGGCCCACGGCCTCTGCCTTCATCGGCTTGGAATAGAACTGGATAACAAGGACAATAATCGCGGCTACGAGTATAAGAGCTACTCCTGTATAGGATAACTTCTTGCCGTTTTTCTTGAAAAATTCCTCTGTCTGTGATACGGCTTCGCCGACTTTCTCGTTTTTCTCCTGATTGGGATTATTGATGTTCTTTGCCATTTGGATATTAAAATTTATAATTTTCGTAATGGATGCAAAAATACAACAAATTGTCTAATCGCAAAGATAAAATTACAAGATTTCGCCTATCTTTGCTCATTATAAATACTCCGCGATGTATCTGAGCAGAATAATCGTCAGCAATTTCAAGAATATTACCGGGGCCGATATCACATTCTCTCCCAAAATTAACTGTATATGCGGTGACAACGGGGAGGGAAAGACCAATTTCCTGGATGCCGTCTATTATCTGTCCATGACCAAGAGTTTCCTCTCGACGTCGGACAGGTACACTTTTACCTACGGCGAGACGGAGACCGTCCTTCACGGTGATTATGTGACGGACAGCGGGGCGGAGGACATAGCGGTCGCCGTGAAAAATGACGGGACCAAGACTGTCCGCCGCAACGGCAAGGCATACAAGCGGATATCCGAACATATCGGGAAGATTCCGGTGGTGATGACCGCACCCTCTGACGTAGCTCTGATACATGACTCAGGAGAGGAAAGGCGCCGGTTCCTGAATATGATGATCTCCCAGATGGACCAGGAGTATCTGCGGGCGGTGGTCTCGTACAACCGTCTGCTCAGGCAGCGCAACTCGCTTCTGAAACAGGACAATGTCCCGGACATCCTGCTGGATACGGTCTCGGAGCGCATGTACGGGCTGGCTGAGTACATATACCGGGCTAGAAACAGGACTTCGGAGATGCTCAATGAGCGTGCGGCCTCTTTCTACAGTCTCATATCCGACGGCAAGGAGGCGGTGGAGATACGTTACCGCTCAGACCTCTCCGGTGCTGACGGTGCGGCCGGGGTATTTGCGGCCAGCCTTCAGAAAGACAAGGTCATGGGGTATACCACGGCCGGAGTCCAGCGGGATGACCTGGAGCTGTTCATGGACGGATACCCTGTCCGCAGATGCTCCTCGCAGGGACAGCAGAAGTCGTTCCTGCTGGCCTTGAAGATGGCGCAGTACTCGGTCATGAGACAGGTCAGCGGACTGCAGCCGATACTGCTGTTCGATGATCTTTTCGACAAACTGGATGCAGGACGTGTGGCGTCCCTGATCAGGATGGTGGTGGAGGGAGACTTCGGCCAGATATTCATAACGGACACAGACGAGGCCCGTCTGCGGGATATCGTAGGCGGCATTACGGATCAATGTAAATATTTCAGCGTATGCAGAGGACAGGTGCAGTCAGGCTCGGAGAATTGCTGAACCAGTATATTGACGAGGTCCGCATCCGGGACGGTTTCGTGTCCCTGGATGTCTGCGGGGCCTGGCGTGCCGCAGTCGGTCCCCGTGCCGCCGCCGCGACCGCCTACGCCTGTTTCAAACAGGGTGTGCTCTACTGCACTATTACTTCCTCCATCATCCGCAACCAGCTGTATTTTAACCTGGAGGGCCTGAAATCCGACATCAACGCCCGCCTCGGCTCCCCCCTCGTCCGCCGCATCATCCTCCGCTAGAGATACATTCTCACCAATCTGCATTGTTTCTATTTTTAATAGGAGCTGCAATTCTGTTTAATAAAAGCTGTCCGGGAAGAAAATATTTTCGTATCTTTGCATTTGCCGGATGCCGGCGTACATATGAAAGTGTTATTCGCACGTCCTTAAAGGAAAATGTGGCAGTTTTCTATGGAACAAGGACACGGACAGCACTCATTCTTGTTTAGATATTACGGTTGTGTGTATCTATTGCGCACTCATAGCCCCATATCTAATCAAGTGTGGGGTTATAAGCCGTTTATTTGTTCCAGGTTATGCCACAACCTTCCTTTAGATAAACGAATTGCAGCTCCACACTTTCTTTTTGGACTAAATCCTTTCAGGAGCTGGAGAGGGCAGTGTATAAACTATGAACAGTAAACTTAAAGGATTGACATTTTTTTGTCTTATTGCCATGATTCTGATGTGCCCTGTCATGATGCCGTGTGCATATGCCTCCTCAAATGAGGTAGCCTCGCAGCAGGATATTTACAAGACAGTGTATCTGAAGAACGGTACGGAAATCAAGGGCACTGTAACCGAAGAGGATGGAATGATAAAGGTTGTCAGTGTCTCAGGAGATGTCTTCTATTTCAGTAAGGAGGAGGTCCGTGAGATTGACGATCCGACCAAGGCTGTTATGCGTCAGCGTATGAGAGACTCTCTTCAACTTGTTAAAGAGCAGCAGTTGGCGTTTAAACAGCAGAAGAAGGACTCTCTGCAGTCTGTGCGGATGCAAAAGAGGGAATTCCGCAGAGAGAACAGATTGAGCGGCTATTTCCTTTCCCTGGATTTCGGAAGTACACTCACCCCGTCATCAGCGTTGTACTCAAAGATGGCCTCTGCAGCCATAATCAACGGTTATAGGTTGTGCAACTGGTTTCAGGCGGGAGTGGGCCTGGAGTATGCATATTATAACTATCGTCCTTCTTTTGACATATACCTGCATCTGAAGTCTCCTTTTTTAGGACGTAAAAAGGTGTCGCCTTATATATCGGAGGATCTGGGTTATAGGACTGATCTGGGAGGTAACTCTATTTTCAGCGGTATTCTGTCTACTACCTCTCTCGGTGTGCAGTTCAATATAAATGACAGGAATGCCATTTCTCTGGGAGTAGTATACTCACTTACTGCTTATGGGATAGATGAATGGCATTCATTAGGTCTCAAATTGGCTTATACATTTTACGGTAATAAGAAAAAATGATGAAAAAGATCATATTGGTTTTATTATTGATGTTGTCACCCATCTGTCTCTTGGCGCAGGAAAGGACTGCGGATGAGAACGGACTTTGGGGCTTTATGGAGAACGGCCGTTGGGTTATAGAGCCGAAGTACGATGATGTCGGAGAGTTCTCAAACAATATGGCTGCCGTATGTATGGCCGGGAAATGGGGCTATGTCAATCGGGACGGAGTGCAGGTCATACCGTATAAATTCGAGTATGCCGGAGAGTTCACTTCCCATCTGGCACCGGTGTCGATGATGGGAAAATTCGGCTATGTGGACAAACGGGGCAATGTGGTGATTCCGTATAAGTTTGATGGGGCAAGGCCGTTTCACGAAGGTTATGCCGCAGTCAGCATTGCAGGTAAATGGGGATTCATAGATGTTGACGGTAATCAGACTATTCCGTTCAAATTTGCGCAGGTTGCGGATTTCTCAGAGGGGCTGGCGGGGGTGTTCAGTAAGAGGAATGTTAAATCAGAAAGAGCAAAACGGGATACAGAATCTAATTTGTCAGCATTGTCGCTTGGTTTTTTGATTAAAAATAAAGATAATCAGAAAGTTACGTCTGCAGCAACGGGTAAAGGCGGCAGTAAGGAATTAGAAAGATGTGACGGTTATGTGGATTATGACGGCAATTGGTATGCCGACAGGAATGATTATGTTCCGCCCTTTTCAGTATATGCCAAGCGTGTGATAGAGGAGAAAGTCAATCTCTGGCAACAGAAGGGCAAATACGAGAAGACAGCCGATTGGCAGGCAAGGGTGAATGACGCGAACAGGAAGATATTTATAGACAGTCTGTATTCAGTTGCGCAGAACGATTATATCGCTTTCAGGTCATCCAGAATGGAGGATTCGCAGACGCTGGTGAATTATGATGCGGACAATGAGGTGTTTTTAATCACTGATGCCGAGTTCGGTGATCTGCTTGTACAGGTACCCATAGAATATGCGCCGGATTTCGAGGCCGGTTTCGACAGTATGGATAAAGATATGAGGTATTATCTGAATGGCGATCATCTGGCTCTTGCCGAGGTGGTTTATAATTTGGGCGGTCATGAATTCAGGTACAGCAGTCAGGCAGATCTCCGATATACTGAACTGGATATCGAATACAATTTCGAACCTGTCGATATTGAGGTCGAGTCACCGGCACTCTATGCGGACAGAGGGTCGCAGACAATCAGCCGTAGTAATGTTTCCATAGGTGTTTCGGATGTCGATACGGATATCCCGCAGGCATCATCGGAGAATGACAGGACTTTTGTGGTGATACTGGCCAACGAGAATTACAACACCGAGTCCCGTGTCGAATATGCGCACAATGACGGAGAGGTATTCAGCCGGTACTGCAACAAGACTCTTGGTATTCCGGAATCCAACATAAGAGTGGTGTTTGATGCCACCCTTAATAACATCCGTGCTCAGGTTGACTGGCTGTCCAAAGTAGGTGAGGCCTATGGCGGGGATGCCAGGCTTATGTTCTACTATGCGGGCCACGGTATCCCTGATGAGTCATCAAAAGAAGCATATATATTGCCGGTGGACGGTTACGGCAGTAATGTTGCCACAGGATACAAGCTCAGTGAACTGTATGCCCAGCTGTCCGCAATCCCTTCGTCCTCGACGCTTGTGTTTCTGGATGCCTGCTTTTCAGGAGCCAACAGGGACGATCAGATGCTGGCATCAGTGAGAGGCATAGCTGTAAGGGTCAAGAAGGAGGTGCCTCAGGGCAATCTAGTGATATTCTCGGCGGCACAGGGAGACGAGACAGCTTTGCCGTACAATGAGCAGGGACACGGAATGTTCACATATTTCCTCCTCAAGAAATTGCAGGAGACAGGCGGAAATGTCTCACTTGGAGACCTAAGCGACTATGTCACTGACCAGGTCCGCAAAATGTCCGTAGTCACCAAATCCAAGCCGCAGACCCCGACTGTCTCCGCCGGTGTCTCAATTTCCGACTGGCGCTCCATAAAACTTTAATCATTAACATTTAAAAAGAA
Source organism: uncultured Bacteroidales bacterium (assembly GCA_944326225.1). Lineage (GTDB taxonomy): Bacteria > Bacteroidota > Bacteroidia > Bacteroidales > UBA932 > Coprenecus. The sequence goes on from CALVDI010000035.1 coordinate 9,601, forward strand.
TAAAACAATGAAATCTTTTATAAATATAAAAATACTATCTTTATTGCTTAGCGCATGTTTTATACAATCGTGTACCATATCCCCGTTCAGTGATGATGATGTTGTCCTGTCAGTAAATCAAAGAGAAATCTTTTTTAAAGGGGAGTACCGAAACGGTGATTTTGACGAGCACAGCAGCGATCGAATTAGGTATCAATTATCAATACCAAAATCTTATGAATTTATTGAAATAGAAAATGATGATGATTGGTATTACGTGTGGATATCCGAGCACAACATTGGTATAAGTTTGGATCATTATACAATAGAATCAAAGTTGGAAAATACCCCTATTACGCAATTTAACGGAAGATTTACAATCAGTTATAAAGACCAGGTTATACCTATAGACGTGATACTTGATATAGACGTGATACTTGATATTGATTATTAGGGTACTGGTAAAATTGTATTACGCCCATTCAGTAATTAAGATTTGAGAAAATTTTTGTAGCTTTGAGGGATAAAAATCAAAGCTATGGAAGATAGATTTATCGAGAATTACAGGAAAGGATTTCCGTTTTTGAAGTTGGTGGCTGCGGCTACTCCTGAAAGAGGGATTGCTGTGATGGATGAGGCGGCTCAGCGCGAGGCTGTTGAGCGTTATGATGCTTTTCGTGGGAAGGTGGTGAAGTTTGTGCCGGCCTCGGGTGCGGCATCGAGGATGTTCAAGGACCTGTTTGAGGGCCGGGACGCTCTGGCTTCAGGCAAGGCATTGGAGGGCGGCTCCAAGGCGCGTAAATTCGTGGACAATATCGACAGGTTCGCTTTTTACTCCCGGGAAGATTTCGCCGGCCTTTCCGACTATCAGGTCATCGATCATGTGATAGGGCAGGGGCTGTCGGCCTCGGGTGAGCCCGGACTGGATTACGGCAACCGTCCGAAGGGGCAGGTACTCTTCCACCGCTATGACGGAGAGGTGCGCACGGCCTTTGAGGAACATCTCGTGGAGGGTGCGCTGTATGCCCGCAGCGCGGACGGTGTGGTGCATATTCATTTCACGGTGTCTCCGGCGCATCAGGCCGGGTTTGAGAAGATACTCGGGGAGACCGTCGCGAAATATGAGGAGCGTTTCGGCTGCATGTACGACATATCGTTCAGCGTGCAGGATCCGTCTACAGATATCATCGCGGTCAATGAAGACAATACCCCATTCCTGAAAGAGGACGGTCAGCCGCTTTACCGCCCCGGCGGGCACGGTGCTTTGCTGCGCAATCTCGCTGCTGTGGACGGTGACATCATCTTCCTGAAGAATATCGACAATGTAGTACACCAGAGACTGCTGGACGATACGGTGCGCTGGAAGAAAGTCCTGGCAGGAAAGCTGCTGGAGGTGCGTCAGAAGATATGGGACTATCTGAACGACCTGGATGTGATGATGCAGGAGCGCAAGGACAATCCGGCTTTGCTCGATGAGATAAGGACATTTCTGGAAAAGGAGTTCTGTGTGGTGCTGCCTAAGGTGCCGGCCGAGATTTACCCGCGCTATCTTCATGCCAAGCTCAACAGGCCGATACGTGTCTGTGGTATGGTCAAGAATGAGGGCGAGCCGGGAGGCGGCCCGTATATCGTCTATGATGCGGACGGCTCCACTTCCCTGCAGATTCTTGAAGGTGCCCAGCTGGATATGAATGACCAGGCTACTGTGGCCATGCTCAAAGGCTCGACCCACTTCAATCCGGTGGATGTGGTCTGCTCTACGACGGACTATCAGGGCCGGAAATTCGACCTGCAGCGTTTCGTGGATCCCGAGACCGGCTTCATCAGCAGCAAGAGCTACGAGGGCCGTCCGCTGAAAGCCCAGGAACTGCCAGGTCTCTGGAACGGCTCGATGAGCAACTGGAACACCGTCTTCGTCGAGGTGCCCCTCATCACCTTCAATCCCGTGAAGACCGTCCTCGATCTGCTCCGTTCCGAGCATCAGCCCGCCGCGTTGTAACAGGCAACTTACTGCTTTGCTGGACTGCTGAAGCGATGAGGCATAATAGGTCCCGGAAGACTAGCCGCCCTCGGCTCTAGAGGGAGGGACCCGCCGCGAAGCGGTGGGAGGGCCTGGTCTTCCGGGACCTATTATTTCTCGTCGCGGACCGAATGTCCGCCAGTAAGGGCTGTTACCAGCCGAGGACGTAGGCGAAGATCAGCGGAGCCACGATGGTGGCGTCTGACTCTACGATGAAGCGTGGAGTGTCCTTGGAGAGCTTGCCCCAGGTAATCTTCTCGTTGGGCACTGCGCCTGAGTAAGAACCGTATGATGTGGTGGAGTCGGAGATCTGGCAGAAGTATGACCACAGGGGCACGTCCTTCCACTCAAGGTCCTGAGCCATCATGGGCACAACGCAGATGGGGAAGTCACCGGCTGTGCCGCCTCCGATCTGGAAGAAGCCTACACCGGCTCCGCCGGAATTGGCCCTGTACCATTCGGTGAGGTAGATCATGGTCTCGATGCCGTTCTTTATCATATTGGTGTCGAACTCACCCCTGATGCAGTGAGCTGTGAATATGTTGGCCGTCGTGCAGTCCTCCCATGCTGGAACTACGATGGGTATATTCTTCTCGCATGCGGCCAGTACCCAGCTGTTCTTGGGATCGATCTCGTAGTACTGCTCGAGTACTCCGCTGCGCAGCAGACGGTAGATCACTTCCCAGGGGAAGAGTCTCTCGCCCTTGGCCTTCATGTCGTTCCATACCTCCACGAGGTGGTGCTCCAGTCTTCTGAACGCCTCTTCCTCGGGGATGCAGGTGTCGGTAACGCGGTTCATGTGGTTTTCGAGGAGCTCGTGTTCCTGCTCGGGAGTGAGGTCTCGGTAGTTGGGCACTCTCTTGTAGTGGGAGTGGGCAACGAGATTCATGATGTCCTCCTCGAGGTTGTTGGCGGAGCAGGATACGATGGAGAATTTGCCCTGACGTATCATCTCTGCCAGAGAGATACCGAGTTCGGCGGTACTCATGGCTCCCGCCATAGCCAGCATCATCTTTCCGCCTCTGTTCATAAGGTCGTCATAGGCCTTTGCAGCGTCCACGAGAGTAGCCGAGTTGAAATGGCGGTAGTGATGAGTGATGAATTTTGAAATAGGTCCTCTTTCCATTTTTCTGTAATTTTGAATCGTGCTGCAAAATTAGAAAATTAGACGCAGGGTCTAACCTTTTTTTAATAAATTTGCGGATTATTTAACAAAATACAATTTCGCACGGTATGTTTGAGAATTTAACCGAAAAATTAGAACGGTCGTTCAAGATAATAAAGGGACAGGGACGCATTACGGAGATCAATGTGGCGGAGACTCTCAAGGAGGTACGCCGTGCCCTGCTGGATGCGGATGTGAGCTACCGCATAGCCAAGGATTTCTGCAATGATGTCAAGGCAAAGGCGATAGGCCAGAATGTGCTGACGGCTGTCCGTCCGGACCAGATGATGATAAAGATCGTCCACGACGAGCTGGTGGCCCTGATGGGCAGTACGGCGACGGACATCAACATAAAAGGCAAGCCGGGCATCGTTCTGGTAGCCGGTCTTCAGGGTTCCGGTAAGACGACTTTCAGCGGAAAGCTGGCACTCAACTGCAAGAGCAAGAGGGGACAGAAGGTGATGCTGGTGGCCGGAGACGTGTACAGGCCGGCGGCTATCGATCAGCTGAAGGTGCTCGGGCAGCAGATAGATGTGACCGTATATTCCGAGGATGGAGTCAAGGATCCTGTGAGGATTGCGAAGAACGCCATAGCATATGCGGTTAGGGAAGGTTATTCGCTGGTTATCATCGATACCGCCGGCCGTCTGGCTGTGGACGAGGAGATGATGGACGAGATAGCCGCCATAAAGGAGGCGGTGAAGCCTACCGAGACTCTGTTCGTGGTGGATGCCATGACCGGCCAGGATGCCGTGGAGACAGCCAAGGCGTTCAATGACCGTCTGGATTTTGACGGAGTGGTGCTTACCAAGATGGACGGCGACACCAGAGGCGGTGCCGCTCTCTCTGTCAAGGCCGTGGTCAACAAGCCGATAAAGTTCATAAGTTCCGGCGAGAAGATGGAGGCACTGGATGTCTTCCATCCCAGCCGTATCGCTGACCGTATTCTCGGTATGGGTGACGTGGTATCCCTGGTGGAGAAGGCTCAGGAACAGTACGACGAGCAGGAGGCCCGCAAGCTGGCCAAGAAACTGGCCAAGGACCAGTTCAATCTCTGGGATTTCTATCAGCAGATACAGCAGATCAAGAAGATGGGCAACATCAAGGATCTGGCGTCTATGATACCCGGTGTGGGCAAGGCGATAAAGGACATAGATATCGACAACAACTCGTTCAAGAGCGTGGAGGCCATCATCCTGTCCATGACTCCGTACGAGAGGGAGAATCCCGCAGTGATCAACGGCAGCCGCAGGCGCAGGATCGCCGACGGCAGCGGCACCACCATCGCCGACGTGAACCGTCTGCTGAAGCAGTTCGAGGGCACCCGCAAGATCATGAAGACGGTGGCTTCCGGAGGGATGCGGAACGCAGTAAGGAACATGAAGAGAAGATAATTTAAATTTGTACCTATTATGATATTGTTAAATGGTAAGGAAACGGCTGCGGCCGTGAAAAAAGAGATAGCCGCAAAGGTCAATGAGATGGTTGCGGCAGGGGAGAGACCTCCCCATCTGGTGGCGGTGCTCGTAGGAGACAACGGAGCCAGCAAGACTTATGTGGCCAATAAGGAAAAGGCCTGTGCTGAAGTCGGCTTCAAGTCCACTTTGAAGACTTTTCCCGATACGATATCGGAGCAGGAACTGCTGGACGAGATTGACAAGCTCAACAGGGACGACGATGTGGACGGTTTCATCATCCAGCTGCCCCTGCCGAAGCATATTGATGAGAACAAGGTCATCAACGCTGTGTCTCCCATGAAGGACGTGGACGGCTTCCATCCTGTTAATGTGGGCCGCATGGCTCTCGGAGAGGACGCATTCCTGCCGGCAACCCCCTACGGTATCCTTCTGCTTCTGGAGCACTACGGTATCGAGACCTCCGGCAAGCACTGCGTGATACTTGGCAGGAGCAATATTGTCGGCCGTCCGGTGGCCAATCTGCTTTCCCGCAAGGCCTATCCCGGAGACTGTACCGTTACCATGTGCCACAGCCGCACCAAGGACATAGCTTCATTTACCCGTAACGCGGACATTATCGTGGCGGCTCTCGGCGTGCCGGAGTTCCTTAAAGGCGATATGGTCAAGGATGGAGCGGTGGTGATAGACGTGGGCATCACCCGTGTTCCGGCTGACACCCCCAAAGGCTACCGTATCGTGGGAGACGTGGAGTTCGACTCGGTCGCTCCCAAATGCTCCTACATAACCCCGGTTCCGGGAGGAGTGGGACCCATGACCATCATCTCGTTGATGAAGAACACTTTCAAGGCCAGGGAACTTAAAATGAAATAATATAATATAATATGGCACGTCTTCTATTGATGACTGTCGCATTGCTGATGTCAGTCTCATGTGTCCGCAGCAAAGCCGCAGAGAAGGTGAAAGCGGGAGACATTCTTCCTGATTTTGTTCTGAAATCGGAGTCCTACGGAGAACTGTCTGCCGCGGATCTGAGAGGCAAGGTGGTTTATCTTTGCTTCTTCACTACATGGTGTCCCAATTGCCAGGAGGAACTTCATGCCATACAGGCCAGAATGTACCCTGAATTTAATGAAGAGGAGGGATTTGAGATAATAGCAGTGGGCAGGGAGCACACTGATGAGGAATTGATGAAATATAACGAGGTCAGAAATTTTGATTTTCCGCTCTACCCTGATCCTGACAGGGAGGTATATTCTTTATTTGCTGATGAAACTGTTCCCCGTGCGTATGTCGTGGACCGTGACGGCGTGGTTGTGGATGCCGCAGCAGGATACGATAGCGGGCATTTTGAGACAGTCCTGAAAACCATTGGAGACTTGCTTGACGATGGAACATCTGTGGAAATAGACTAATTATAAATCAATAAGAATCATGAGATATTTATCCAAAGTAATGCTTGCCGCCGTATTGCTGGCAGCAGTCTTAGGCTGTGCGGACAGGAAGCCGCGTGTAGCCATTGTCGGAATCGGTATTGAGTGCAGTACCTTTTCTCCGGCCAGGACCACACTTGATATGTTCGAGCCTATATTGTACGGGCAGGACATCATAGAGTCCTATCCGTTTTTCCAGGACAATGAGGCTCTTTTGAGCAGGGCTGATTGGGTGCCTACGATCATGGCCTGGGCAACTCCAGGCGGAATGGTAACCCGTGACTGTTACGACACACTGGTGAACCGTTCGCTTCGTATGCTGAAGGAAGGAATGCCCTATGACGGTATTTTCCTGGACATTCACGGTGCGATGAGTGTGGAAGGACTTGAGGATCCTGAGGGTGATTATATCACCAGGATACGCGAGGTCGTGGGACCCGACGTGCTCATCTCGGCCTCCATGGACCCTCACGGCTGTGTCTCCCCGACACTGGCCAAGGGCGTGGACCTGATAACATCGTACCGTATGGCCCCGCATACTGACAGGTACATATCCCGCGAAAGGGCTATCGTCAATCTGCTGGACCGTCTGGAGAGCGGTAAGGGTAAGCCTGCCTATAAGGCTTGGGTAAAGGTGCCTATCCTGCTGCCAGGGGAGAAGACATCTACCCGTGTGGAGCCAGGCAAGTCCCTTTATGCCGCTATCGAGCCTATCGAGGCTCAGGATGGAGTAATCGATGCAGCTATCTGGATGTCCTATCCATGGGCTGACGAGCCGCGCAACCACGGTGTGGTGGTTGTGACCGGTGACGACAGCGCGCAGGTTACGGACGGAGCCCGTCAGCTGGCCGAACATTTCTGGTCAGTACGGAACGATTTCGAGTTCGTGGCTCCTACGGCCTCATTGGAAGAGGTTCTGGAGAAGGCCATCAAGAGCGATAAGAAGCCTTATTTCATCAGCGATATGGGAGACAATCCTACTGCCGGCGGTGCTGGTGACGTGACCTGGACTCTGCAGAAACTGCTTGATCGTCCCGAGTTCAAGAAGGAGGGCGGCAAGACTTTAGTGTATTCCGCTATACCCGGTCCCGAGATGGTGGCTCAGGCCAAGGAAGTCGGTGAGGGCGGCCATGTCCGCTGCAAGGTGGGAGCCGCTGTGGACAACCGCTATGCTCCTCCGGTAATGCTGGACGGTACTGTAGTCAAGATTCTCGACCGCGAGACCAACGACCAGGTAGTGGTGAAGGTTGGCTCGATGCTCGTGGTGGTGGGAGAGGAGAGAAGCCCCTATCATTACAAGGCCGACTATGAGGCCCTGGGCATTGATCCCTATCAGGTGGACATCATCGTCAACAAGTTGGGTTATCTGACCGAGGAACTCTATGACATCAGTCTGAGCGGAGACTGGATGATGGCCCAGACACGCGGAGGTGTGGATCAGGACCTGCTCCAGCTGCCTTATCAGCATCTCCAGCGTCCCGTTTTCCCGCTCGATCCTGACATGCCGGATCCCGACTTCGAGGTGGTGTATATGTAATCTACTGTAAGTCAAGTGTTATGAAATAGAAGTCCCGGCAGGCAATTCCTCCGGGACTTCTTGTTATGGGTCCTGTTGTGAGTCCGATACAGGACGTATGGTCAGGCGAAATGTCAGAGCCGGTCACTGAAAGAGGCAAGCCAGTTGTCAATCCGCTCCCCGGTCTTGTCGGACTCGTTGCTTTCGTCGATGGCAGCACCGATAAACTCCCCGTTTTCTACAGATGTGGAATCGCTGAAAGTGTATCCGTCAGCTGAGATTCCGCCGATGAAGTTGCAGCCAGTACCTTCCAGTTCTTCCTTGAGCAGGTGCATGCCGTTGCAGAATGTATCGGAATAGGCCATCGAGTCTCCACAGCCGAAGAAAGCTACATCCTTACCTGCCAGACTGGCAGATTTCAATACCTTGACGCCCTCGTACCAGTCATCCTGCAGCTCTCCGTCTCCCCATGTGGATGTCCCGAGTATCAGGACATCATAAGGCTCTACCTGCCCCTTGGTGATTGTAGCGGCATCGAAAACATCCTTGACTCCTAATCTGGAGGCTATGGCTTCCGCCACTGCCTGTGTCGTCCCTGTGGACGAACCGTAAATAATGACAATCTTTTTCATTTGAACAGAAATTTGAAATTCATGCTGCAAATGAAAAAGATTATCCTCACATTTGAAATACCAATATGTTGCTAACCGAAAATGGTTATTTGCTGTCGATGACTTCAGCGTCGTGGAAACGGAAATGCTCGTGGATGCGTCTCAGGCGCAGACTGACAGCGATAATCACGGCTCCGAAGACCACCAGTATCGAGCCGGTGAGTATGATTACGGCTGTTGTGCCTATAGTCAGAGGATATAGCGTGATGCCCAGTGACAGGAGCAGTAGAATGACTCCGCAGGCAATGACCCAGCCGGCACCCTTTATGCGGAACGAATCCATGTCGCTGCCGAGACCGATGATTGTGAAGCTGTTGAACATCATCCATATACCGAGTATTACCGGCAGTGCGACGAGGGTGACTCTCGGATAGCAGCACAGGAAGATACCCAGTATCAGGTTCAGGATACCGTTGACTATGCTGTATCCTCTTGTAGTGAAATAGTTACGGCTGGTAGAACTGACAACAAGCTCTACGATACCGCTGATAAGCATCAGAACTCCGAACATGAGACTTAAAGTCAGATAACTCTCCAATGGATTGCAGAATACTATGATACCTGCTGCTATGGACAGGATGCCTGTGAGAAGGTACAGCCACCAGTGCCGGATAGTCTTTCCGGCCCTTTCAGCTACTTTGTCAAATAAATTGTTCATATTAAAATAATTTAATTGGTTTATAATATGTCATCAGCAATTTGTGTGCAATTGGCGGTACTGGAGCCTATTTTCGGAAAAAATGTCATGAATGTGCTGACTTTTTGTATTTTTGGCGGATAAATGCAAATAAGAAGTGAAAGTGTCTAAAGTGATACTGTTGACAGGGGCAACATCCGGATTCGGAAAAACGGCGTCTTCCATGCTGGCGGCCAGCGGGCACAAAGTCTTCGGGACTGGTCGGACGGTGTGTGAGGGATTGCGGGAAGATGGAGTATGGATGCTGCGTATGGATGTGACGGATGTGGAGTCAGTGCGCAGGGCAGTGGATGCTGTAATGCAGATGGCCGGACGGATAGACGTGCTGATCAACAATGCAGGGGCCGGTATCGGAGGTGCTTTGGAACTTGCCTCCATGGATGAGAAACGCTGGCAGATGGAAACCAATTTCATGGGAATGACAAATGTATGCTCGGCTGTCCTTCCGTATATGAGACAAAGCCGAAGTGGGCGTATCATCAATATAAGTTCAATTGCCGGAGTCGTGGCGGTTCCGTATCAGGGATTCTATTCTGCCTCGAAGTTTGCCATAGAAGGATACAGCCAGGCCCTTGCGGTGGAGGTGCGCAGGTTCGGCATAGACGTGTGCGTGGTTGAGCCCGGAGATTTCAAGACAGGCTTCACGTCTTCGCGCAGGGTATCGGAAGCTACGATGAGTCATCCGGATTATGCAGATTCTTTCAAGCGCACATTGACCGGTGTCGAGAAAGATGAGACTCACGGTTCCAGCCCTGAAAAGCTTGGCCGTGTCATCTGCCGCCTGGTGTCAAGGCGGCGTACCAGGTTCAGGACTCTGACGGGAAGCCTGCTCCAGACTTTATTTGCCCGTGCGTCCAGAATCCTCCCTGGCCGGCTGACGCAAAAACTCCTGACATGGTTCTATTCTGTGTGATAACAAAAAAGTTATGAGATATAACAAACTTGTTTGTGAGATTCATTCATAGAGGCATATCGACAATGATGACGGGCCGCAATTTCGTATTTCAGGTTCCACGTTTTTGTTGGCTGCGTATTGCCATTCCAGTTTTTTGAATTAACTTTGACGCCGGTTGATAGTTTGAGGGATCGCGTTGCCGCGAGGACAGATCAGCACAATGGTCGCTAATATGGAAATTTTAGAAAACTTTACAGTGAAGATGAGGAAATATATAACAAAAACGGTCTCTGAGACACAAAAAAACAAAGACAGCCGCTGTATAGCGACTGTCTCAGTGCTCCCTCAGGGGCTCGAACCCTGGACCCCAACATTAAGAGTGTCGTGCTCTACCAACTGAGCTAAGGAA
>CALVDI010000036.1 GCA_944326225.1 uncultured Bacteroidales bacterium
AAAAAAAACACACCTGCAATAGTGTGGCTTAGATTTTTGAAAAATATTCCGTGGTTTAGCGGAAGTTACAGTTTAATGACTGCGCTTCGGGTCTGCGCTTCGGGTCTGCGCTTCGGGTCTGGGCTTGGGGCGCGGTTTTTTTGTGCCGTTGAGAATTAGCAGGACGATGGAGCTTGACTGGTTCGAGGCTGGTGCTAACGGGAAGTGCGCGCATCTTGGTTTTGCGTAAGTGCTGGGATTTTAGCGTGTCGCGATTTGGTGGGATGGATTTCGAGGTGTTCTTAGTGGGCGAAATCCATCAGCTAAAAAGTTAAGGTATTGATTGCCAGATGACTACTGAAAATCAAGATGCGCGTACATTCCGTAGATGCACCGGTGTGAGGTGTCAGATGCGGCCGGAGTGGGCGTAGACAGAGGTAGGTATGATGTTGTATGCAAGCGGGGAGAAAAGGCTTGCCGCCCTCGGCACAAGAGGGAAGAATCTGCCTTGAATATCACAGAGTTACGGAGTAACGACGATGATATTCAAGGTAGAGGGGCCTGGTCTTTTCGACCGCTTGCCTTCAACGCTGTAATGGCAGCAGAGCCGGCAGCACGGATTCATTCGGGGAAGTGCCTGGGATTCCGTGGAAAAGCGGTTTACTTTCCCGGTAACTTTGGAAAATTGTGGACGGCGGAGAATGAGGTCGTCAGAAAGTCAGCATCTTGCGGCGATAGTCGAGTGAATTCCAGTATTGCTTCTTCAGCTCTTCGGAGAGGAAAGACCTGTCGATGAGCTGCTCCGCTTCGGGGTGTACTGCTGCGAAGAAGTCCAGTTCGCGTTGTACGGTCTTGTCATTGAGGCCGATTCTGTGACCGAATTCCTCGAAGTCCTTGCGGCAGACCTGGCGGACATCGGAAAGTTGCATCCCTTCTTTGAAAAGCCCTTTGTCAAGGGCGAATATCCGGTGGTTGACCAGATGCAGCGAAGTGTTGATGAGGTCGTAGGCCGGAGTCAGGCGGTATTCATTGCCGGTGTTGATCAAAGAGAAATTTTTCAGGTGGGCATCGTCATTGAGCGAGATAACGTTGAACAGCACAAGTCGGAAGAAACGCAGCAGGTCTATGCGGTAGGCTTTTACGTGGCGGCGGATTACGTCCGCGCAGTCTTCGTAGCTGGCCCGGCTGTATTTGTAGTCAGCACCGCCGTTGGACTTTGTCAGGCCCATCAGGGAGGCGAAATCCTCCTGCCGGTATTTGCCCCCGCCGTGGATGTCAAATCTCCTGGTAATATAGGCAGTCTCGTCGTTCTCGTAGAAACACAGTCCGTTGGCAGCGGTCTCAATCCTGTACACCTGTGATGCGAGCTGCATGGTAAGGCTCTCGTTGGCGGCGCAGAACTCCCGGTTGATAATATGGTAACTGGACGGCTGAGGCTTCAGGATGAAATGCCCGCGTTCGTTATCGCGGGTATAGCGCAGGCGCAGATCCTCTCCTACGATAGCGGAGAATTTAGGCTGGACTCCGGACAGGGAGATTCGTCCGATATGTTGCACCGTGTCCTGGAGTCTGTCGGCATCCAGATCTTTCGGGCTCATTTCGGGAAAAATGTGCGATACGGCCTTTCCGTCGAACAGCAGTCTTTTTGCCAGCGGGCAATATGTGCTGAATCCGAGGGCGAGAGTGGACGGGCATACGGTAATCGGTCTCATGGCTCAATGGGTTTGACGGTGATGGCTCCGACAGTGTCATTCTGTGCTGTGGCCAGTAGTATCCCGAAATCGTCACTGCTGTCTATATGCAGCAGCCGGGACTGGATCCGGCGGTTTTCTCCCTCGGAGAGCATGTTGAAGAAGACGGCGAACAGGTAAGGGGAGCGGTACGGCTCTTCTCTCAGCGGAAGAGTCGGACTGACAGGAGGCATTTTGTCAGCGACATACGACGGTTCATAGACGAAAATATATTCCCCGTTGTCCTCCTCGGTCAGCAGCCCTGCCCTGATATCGTGCAAATATACTTCGCATTGCCTCATATCGTCAGTCCTTCAGTTTAACGGTAAGTTCCAGTCCGAGGGTGTCCAGGATTGAGAGCAGCGTCCGTAGTTTCGGGTTGCTCTGTCCGCGTTCGATTGCTACGAGCGTGTTGATTCCGACTTCTGAGAGTCCGGCTATCTCATCCTGCCGGACTTTGAGAGCCTTCCTGCGGTCCCGGATGGCTTTGCCTATTTCTTCTGTATTCACTGTGTATTGTGATTTTTCCCAAAAATAAAAAAATCCGCTGAGACAAACAACGGAATTCCCAATAAATTGTGATTTATGCTGACTGTTGCGCTTCGGGCCTGGGCTTGGGGCGTAGTTTTTTGTGCCGTTGAGAATTAACAGGACGATGGAGCCTGATTGGTTCGAGGCTGGTGCTAACAGGAAGTGCGAGCATCTATGTTTTGTACAATGGCTTGACTCTTAGTGTGTTGCGAGTTGGCGAGATGGATTTCGAGGTGTTCTTAGTGGGCGAAATCCATCAGCTAAAAAGTCAAGGTGTTGATTGCCAGACAACTACTGAAAATCGAGATGCGCGTACATTCCGTAGATGCACCGGTGTGAGGTGTCAAGTGCGGCTGGAGTGGGTGATGCCGGAGATATGTATGATGTTGTAGGCAAGCCTTTTCTCCCCGCTTGCCTACAACACTGTAATGGCAGTAGAGCCGGCAGCACGGATTCATTCGGGGAAGTGCCTGGGATTCTGTGAAATCAATTTCCCGGTGGGGAGTTATTTGCCGGTCTTTTTTGAGGCGGTCTTGGCGTTGTCAGCGGTGGCTTCGGTCTCTTCGTCGGAGGGGACGGACCAGCCGCCGCCGAGGGCCTTGTAGAGGTCGATGATGGCCAGGAACTCGTCACGGACGGAGTTGGAGTAGTCAATCTCGGAGTTGAAGTAGCTACGCTGGGCATCGAGCACGTCGATGTAGCTGATGTAGCCGTTCTGGTACTGGAAGAGGGCCAGCTCCACATACTTGCGGGAGGCGTCCTTGAGGTTGCCCATCAGGGTGACTTTCTCGCGGGCCGAGCGGTAGGATGTGACGGCGTCATTGACTTCCTTGAACACCTCCAGGATCTTCTGCTCGTACTGGTAGCGTTCCTGGTTGTATGCCTCGATGGCGGCCTGATAGCGGGCCTTGTTCTTGCCGAAAGCGAAGAGCGGTGAGGTCAGGCTCATGATAGGATACCAGTAAGGCCCGGTGAAGAAACTGGTGAAGGTGTTGTTCTCTACGCCGGCGGCGAAGGAGATGGACAGGCTGGGGAATCTCTCGGCCCAGGCCACGCCGACCTCGCTCATGGCGGCCTTAAGGTCCTGCTTGGCGGCCATCAGGTCAGGTCTGCGCTGAAGCAGGTCGGAGGGTACGCCCACGTGCATCAGGTCGGGGAACTGGTCGTGGGTGTTGAGCAGCGAGCGTTCCACGGCTGACGGAAACTCTCCGGCCAGCAGGGATATCTCGTGCTCTTTCAGGGCGATGTCCCTCTGCAGGTCAGGCACCAGGGATGCTGTGCTGGCGTACTCCACCTGTGCCTGCTGGTAGGGTATCTCGGTAGTCAGACCGCCGTCGAAGCGGAGCTTGGCCTGACGGACGCTCTCGCGCCTGGTATCCAGGGTACGGAGGACGATGTCAAGCTCGTTGTCCAGTGCGGTAAGTTCGAAATAAGCCGTGGCTACGGCGGCCACAAGTGTCATCTGCATGGCCCTCTGTGATTCGACTGAGGACAGGTATTCAGCGATAGCTCCACGGTTAGCCCAGCGGAGGCGGCCGAACAGATCCACTTCCCATGATACGGAGGCTTTCAGCCCGAACTCATTGTCCTTGACCGGAGCCTCATCGGTATATGTGTAGTTTTCCTGGTTGAGGTAGCCTCTGGCTCCGAACTCGGGGAACTGTTCCGCGCGGACGATTCTGTGCCGCCTTTCCAGCTCGCGCACGCGGGCCGAGGCGGTGAGCATGTCCCTGTTGTTCTCCAGTGTCTTTTCTATCAGGACCTTCAGCAGCGGGTCGGAGAATATCTCGGACCATTCCAGGTCTGCCAGGCACAGTGAATCGGCCTCTTCACCCGGGACGATGGTCTGGGGGATGTCCACTTGCGGATCCACGCATTTGCGCACAGCCGCGCCGCATCCCTGGAGCAGCACTACGGCTGCGGCGAAAGCCAGTGCCGCCGATATGTATTTTACAGTATTTCTCATGCTTTGAGTTTCTTTTTCTTGGAGAAACGCTCCTTCAGCCTGTATATCCAGACGAAGAAGAACGGTACGAATACTATTCCTATGGTCGTGGCGGCGATCATTCCGAAGAACACGCACACACCGATGCCCTGACGGCTGGCGGAGCCGGGACCTGAGGCAAGCACCAGAGGCAGCATACCGAGGATGAAGGTCAGGGAGGTCATGACGATAGGCCTGAAGCGCAGCTCGGAAGCTGTGATGGCGGCTTCTACGATGTCCTTGCCCTTGGCCACCTCGTCCTTGGCGAACTCGACGATCAGAATCGCGTTCTTGGCGGCCACACCTATCAGCATGACGAGTCCGATCTGGAAGTAGACGTTGTTCTCCATGCCCAGGACTGTAATCGACAGGAATGCACCCACGCAGGCCACGGGCAGGGAAAGGATTACGGCTATGGGCACCGACCAGCTTTCGTACTGGGCGGCCAGGAAGAGGAAGACGAAGAGGAAGGCCAGGGCAAGGACGAGTCCTGTCTGACCGCTCTGCTGCTTCTCCTGGTAGGACAGGCCGCTCCACTCGATGCCTACGTTGGCGGGCAGTTTCTCGCGCACTATCTCTTCCATGATGTCCATGGCCTGACCGGAACTGTAGCCGTGGGCAGCCTCACCGGTGATGGTGGCTGCGTAGTACATGTTGAAACGCTTTATGGTGCCGGGACCGGTGGTGTACTCGGTCGTACCTATGGATGTCACGGGTATCATGGCTCCTCCGTTGCCGCGCACGAAATACATGTTCATGTTGTCGCGCCAGCGGCGGTAGGGTTCCTCGGCCTGGATGTAGACGCGGTAAACGCGGTTGAAGAGGTTGAAGTCATTGACGTAGACGGATCCGGTGAAGGCTTTCATCGTGGTGAACAGATCCGATACCGATACGCCCAGAAGCTTTGCCCTGTCACGGTCCACGTCGTAGTACAGCTTGGGTATGTCGCCCTGCATCGAGCTGCTCACGCGGGTCAGCTCCTTGCGCTGCGAGGCATAGTAGACCAGTGTGTCCGATGCTCTCTGCAGCTCCTCGTATGTAAGGTCGCCCCTGGCCTCCAGAGCCATCTCGAAACCTCCTGATGTACCCAGACCCGGTATGACGGGCGGCGTGCTCAGGTAGACCTTGCTTTCGGGATACTGTGAGAACTCGTCCATGGCCTCGGACATGAAGGCGGGCAGGTCCGGATTCTCGCGTTCCTCCCAGGGCTTCATGATTACGGTCATCTGGCTGCGGGACTGGTTGGTGCCGACGCGGGGACTGGAGCCGGTGACGTTGAGCACATAGCGCACGTCCGGCTGCTCCAGGAGCCATGCCATCGCCCGGTCGTTGATCTCGCGGGTCCTTTCGAGGGTCGCGCCCTCGGGCAGCTCGAACTCTACGGTGAAATATCCCTGGTCCTCCTGCGGCAGGAAGCTCTGGGGCACGAGCTGGGCCATGGCCCAGATACCGACAAGGCCTATGCCGAATGCGGCGAAGGACCGCTTGGAGTGGCCCAGGAAGCTGCGTATGGCGCGGATGTACACTGCCTGTCCCTTGCCTAGCCAGCGGTTGATGGCGCGGAAGATAAAGTTCTTCTTCTCCTCTTCTCCCTCTTTCTTAGGTTTGAGGAACTGGGCGCACATCACGGGACTCATGGTCAGGGCCACGACAGTGGATATGATGACGGATACCGCGATGGTAATCGTAAACTGACGGTAGAGGGCTCCGGTGATGCCGGAGAGGAAGCTCACGGGGATAAATACGGCGCAGAGCACCAGCGACATGGCTATTAGCGCACTGCCCAGGCCGTTCATGGCCTTCTTGGTGGCCTCATAGGCCGACAGCTTCTCCTCGTTCATGATGCGGTCCACGTTCTCGACCACCACTATCGCGTCATCCACGACCGTACCTATCGCCAGTACAAGGCCGAGGAGGGTCAGTGTGTTGAGGGAGAATCCGAATATGAGCATCACGCCGAAGGTACCGATAAGGGATATCGGCACGGCAATGGCCGGGATGAGGGTCGCTCTCCAGCTCTGCAGGGAGAGGAACACCACCAGTATCACGAGGAAGAGGGCCTCGAAGAGGGTCTTGTACACCTCGTGGATGGACTGGGAGATGTACTCGGTCATGTCGAAGGGTATCATATAGGAGATACCTTCCGGGAAGTTGCGGCTGATCTCATCCATGGCTTTCTTGACGGACTCGGACACCTCCATGGCGTTCATGCCGGGAAGCATACGGATGTCCATCACTGCGGCATTGCCTCCGTTGATACCGCTCTCGGTGTTGTAGGACTGGGCCTCAAGCGATACGCGGGCCACATCGCGCAGACGGATGATGGAACCGTCCGGGTTGGCCCTGAGGACTATGTCCTCGAACTCACTCACAGTGGACAGACGGCCCTGAGCCACGATAGGCACGGTCACGTCCACTCCGTTCATGGGCTGCTGGCCGAGGACTCCGGCGGCGGACTCGCGGTTCTGCTCGCGCAGGGCTTTCTGGATGTCCTGCACTGTCAGTCCGAGACTGGCCAGTCTCTCGGGCTGTACCCATATCTGCATACCGTAGTAGCGGCTGCCGACATTGGACACGCGGCCTACGCCAGGGATACGGCGGAGCATATCGAGTACGTTGAGGGTCGCGTAGTTACTCAGGTACACCTCGTCAAACTTGGGGTCATTGGACAGCAGGGTGATGGTCATCAGCTTGTTGGAGGCCTGCTTGTCCACCGAGATACCGTTCTGGATCACCTCGGCCGGAAGTCGGGCCTCGGCCTGCTTCACTCTGTTCTGTATCTCTACGGCCGCCAGGTCGGGGTCGGTGTCTATGTCAAATGTAATCGTGACGGTAAAAGAACCGGTGTTGGTGCTCCTGGAGTCCATGTAGAGCATACCGGGGGTACCGTTGAGCTCCTGCTCGATGGGGGTGGCTACGGCCTGGGATACGGTCTCTGCGTCAGCTCCGGGGTAGGAGGCCGAGACCTGCACCACCGGGGGAACGATTTCCGGGTACTGGTCCACAGGCAGCAGGAATAGGCCGATGAGACCCACCAGCACTATGACGATAGAGATGACCGTGGAGAATATCGGCCGGTCTATGAAGAAATCACTTTTCATCCTCTGCGGTCACTTTATTTGTGGAATCAGTCAAGACGGCGGCACTGTCGGCCGGTATGGGATAGCCGGTAGTATCGGCTGACACGGCGGCGGATGCACTGTCCGCTCCCAATGAATATCTGCCATCGCTGTCCTGTCCGGCGGATACCGGCTCAGGCTCCACTATGATGGGTGCGACCTTGATGCCGTGACTGAGCTTGTGGAAGCCCTCGACGATGATCCTCTCATCCGGACCGAGTCCGCGCTCAACCACTACGTTGTTGCCTATCTCGGGGCCCAGCTCGATAAACCTCTTCTCCACCACGCTGTCCCTGCGGCAGGCATAGACGTATGCTCCGCCTTTTTCAATGACCAGGGCTTTGGTCGGCACGATGATGGCGTCATCGCGCACGTCCAGCAGCAGGCGCACTTTGGTCATCTGGCCGGGAAGGAGTATATGGTCCGGGTTGGCCATCTCGGCGCGTACCGAGAATGTACCGGTGTTGGGGTCTACCTGAGGGTCGGCGAAGTCCACGAATCCCTTCATAGGGTATTCGGAGTTGTCCGCCAGAGTGATGGTCACGTAAGGGTTCCAGTTGCGGGCGGTGTCCTGCTGGCCGAGATTGACGTTGCGCTCGCGGCTCTTGAGGTAGTCCAGACTGGTCATGCTGAAATCCACCTGCACCGTGTCGCTCTTGACCATCGTGGCCAGAAGTGACTGGCCTCCGGGACCCACCAGAGTACCCAGATCCACGTAACTCTCACTGATGTATCCAGATATGGGAGAACGGACAGTGGTGTATCCCAATGCTATCTCCGCTTGAGTCAGGTCGGCCTCGCTCATGACCACCTCGGCTTTCGCGCTCTCGTATGCGGCTATGGCATTGTCCAGGTCCAGACGGCTGGCTGCGTTCTGCTCGAACAGGGGACGGATACGCTCCAGGTCGCGCTCAGCCTTCAGCTCCAGGGCCTTGTTCTTGTTGAGCTGGGCCTTGGCTCTCTCCATGTCGGCCTGGTAGGGTTTCGGGTCTATGATGAACAGTATCTGACCTTTCTTGATGTATGTGCCCTCTTCAAAGAGCATCTCTTCAAGATAGCCCTCGACACGGGCGCGTATCTCCACGAACTGCTGTGCGCTGATCCTGCCGGCGTAGTCTCCGTAGATCTCCACGTCGTCGATGACCACCGGCTGCGCCTCCACTATCGGGTAGTCGGGTTTCGGCGGCTCCGGCCATGTAAGTATGATCCATACGGCAGTACCGGCGACTATCAAGCCGAGTACTACAAACCATGCCCATTTGGGCCATTTGCGGATTTTCTTGATTCTGGAGGCCGCTATATGGCCCGCCCTGGAAATCTTCTCTGTAGGTATATTGATCTGCATAACGGGTGCAAAAATAGGCTAAACTGACCTACTTATGCAAAAATCGTGCAATAAATACTAAAAGAAGTATTTTGCCGACAGACCAAGGTTACCGCCTATGTTCAGGACGCTGGGGTAGAAATCGTATCTGTAGAAGACTTCGATGTTCACCGGTCCGGCCCATACTCCGTATGTGGCTTGTATACACGCTGTTATAACGGTAGCTTTGAGTGTGTTGTCCGGAATGTAAGTGCCTGAGCCGTTGAAGTCGTCGAAGTCGTCAGAGAAGAAAGGGTCGTAATCGTCCAGGTCCAGAAAAGTGTCGCTATTGGTGTAGATATTGGCGTTGAAGCCCACACCCACTCCCAGATAGATGTTCCCTCTGCTGACAATGTCCTTCAGGTTGAATCTCAGCGATGCCAGAGTAGTAAACCTGATGGTGTTCTTGAAGAAGGATACGGTCTCGCTTACTCCCACATTGAACAGCTGGGAGGATCTGCCCAGCAGTATTTCTACCGGTATGTCGAAAGTGAAATAGCCGTCACTGTCGTTTCTGCTGATATTCTCGGGAACTATGAAGATACTGCTTCCCATACCCAGTCCGAATCTTATGAACCGATCCTTTTTCTTGTCGGAAGATCCTGCTCTTCCTCCGGAACCGGCAGTGGTGCTGTTTCTACTCCGCTCTGCCTTTATCTTGAAGCAGACGTTGTCTCCTGAGATGCCTCCGTATTCGGCTATCGGGTCCCAGACTATGCGGCACTGTCCCGGGGAGACATTAAGGCCGGCGTCTCCGGTCACATGCTTTAGAGGACCTTTGAAAGTCCGGCCGCCATCCGTGGACACATAGAGTGACACATCCGCTTTCGAACTCAGGTGAAAGGTGACGGCCACTTTGTCTCCTTCTTGGTGGAAAGTAGGCTCGGAGACATTCTGAGCCTGTGCTTTATACACCGGCGTGCATAGAGCCAGCACCGTTGCAGCAATGATGGATATTGTCTTGATCAGTCTGTTCATGAGGCTGTCATGGATTTATGAGGTTCCACTCTTCCCATTCGTCCCGTATGGAGTAAGAGCAGGAAGTCTCTGGGTTCTGATAGGTATAGTTGATCCGGAGGCTGTATTCGGACACTTCTGTTTTCAGATACTCGGAAAGCTCGGAGTAGGAGCAGTTGCCTGCGGTATTCTGCATTTTTTTCAGGAGGAAATATGTGAACATCCCGTGTTGTTTCTCGTTGTAGGGCAGGGCCACCTGGTCGGAGGAGGTGGCAGAGAACACCACGATATTGCCTTTGAGCGGTGTGTCTTTCGGAACGATCTTGATGCCTCGGGCGGCCAGAAGCCCCGCCTGTCGTCCTCCGCCGCTGAAGCATGCGTCCATGAAGACCGTTACTCGTCCCGCGCCTGTGGATGCAAGGCGGTCGTATAGATCTGAAAGCATGAATCCAGACTGATAGTCAGTGCCCGGGATGTCCACGGGTATGAGATAGGACTCTTTGCCGTCTTTGTCAGGGAATCCGTGTCCCGCATAGTAGAAGACCAGCTCTGCTTTTTTACCGTACAGGCTGACAATCTCGGTCATGCGGTTGATTTCTCGGTTCATCTCGGAGCGGCCCGCGTCAATCAGCAGAACAATGTTGTCATGCGGTATGCCGAGTACATCCTCGCAGTATCTGGCGAACACCGCCGCATCGTTTGCCGCAAAGAGGACGTCTGCCTCGGTGGACAGTCCTCGCTGATGGGAGTGGTAGTCCTCATTGCCGATGACTATGGCGAACCTGTTCTCGTATTCAGTCTTGTTGTCGGGGATGCCGCGGTCTACGTCGGAGCGCAGTGACGCTATGGAGATGGCCGCTTTCTCTTCGGGGACGGACTCTATCTCGAGCTTGTGAGCGGCGAACTGCTGGTCCAGCCTCAGCGTGATATCTCCGTCTTCGGCGTACTGGCCGTATTTTTCCGTGATGTCAAAGTGTACTGGTATCCTGTCTGACGAATAATCGTTATTGACTATCAGGTAGTAATCAAGCGAACGTGTCTCTCCGGCCTTGAGCGTGCCCAAGTTATTCGCCTGCTTACCGTCCATAAGGAAGACTCCTTTGGGCAGGGTCATATCCACACTTACATTTTCGGCATCCCCGTATTCGGTATTCTGAACGAGTATCTGCAGACTGAACACCTGCATCTTCTTCAGGTTGCCGGCCTGTGCGCCTGTTATCGAATAATCCACCAGCCGGACGAGGGGCTGGACGAAGCTGCGCGTATCCACTGCCAGAAACATACTGTCCGTGCCGAAGCCCATAGGCTCGTCTATCCTTACCATGAATTCAGCCCTTCCGTCGGCCGTGTTCATGTCCGCTTTTATCGGGAACTCTATTGTCGCTGTCTCTCCCACACGTATGGTCGGGATGCTTTTGTTGTAATAACTCAGGCCCTGGACTGTCCCTCTTGCCTTTATCTCTCCACGCAGTCCCATGCCGTCGCCATATCCGTCGTTGCGGACTGTAAGCAGGATGCGGCAGGTCTCGTCGGCATCTATGGCATTGTTGCCTGACGGATCTTCAAGTTTGAGGTCCACGATGTCCAATACGGGAGGCTTTATTTCTTTCGTGATGTTGAGCGAGCCCGTCCTGGTTACGGCCGTGGACTGGGCCATCATGTCCAGCCCGGTCAGTAGGACGGCTGCGATGGTGATGATGTGTCTGAGAATAGGTGTAAGTCGGGTTCTCATGGTAATTGTCATACTCTCCTGCAAAGGTAGCAAAATTCTACGGAAGAATGCATCCTGCGGCAAACAGCAGTGACAGCAGGAAGAAATTGCGGGAAGTCTTGCCCAGAAAAGGGTTGAGGGCGGCTCCGTCGGCGCTGCTCATGCGTCTGGCCGTGACCAGATGCAGGACTGCGTACAGCAGCAGGAGAGCGGCGTGCCATGCCGGTTTGGAAAGAGCGACGGAGGCTCCTGCGAGGAGCGTGGCGGCCAGTCCGAGTACGTAATACAGGATGACGGCCCAGTGCCCGCCCAGGCGCACGACGATGGTCTTCTTGCCTTGTCCGGCATCCTCGTCCCGGTCGCGGTAGTTGTTGACCATCAGCAGGCAGTCCACGGCCAGACCGCAGCCAAGTCCGGCGAGAGTGGCCTCTATGGTCCAGACTCCGGTCTGAAGGTAGAATGTGAATCCCACCGGGACAATGCCGAAGAATACCAGCACCAGCAGGTCGCCCAGTCCAAGGCGGGAGAACTTCGTGGTGTAGAGAAAGCAGAACAGCACGCAGGCGGCACCTACGGCCAGCATCCACGGACCTCCTTTCCAGATCAGCGGCAGACCGGTCGCGCAGGCCAGCAGAGTTGTGGCCGCAATGCCGGTCTTCATGGCCTTCGGACTGATCCATCCCTGTGCGCAGGCCCGTTTCGGCCCTAAGCGCAGCTCGGTGTCACAGCCTTTCTTGAAGTCAAAATAGTCATTTACGAAATTTGCGTCTATCTGCATTATCCACGCGAAGAGCATGCACAGTGCGAATGCCGTCCAGTCAAACGCCTCTGCCGGCAGCATCCAGTCGCTGTTCAGCCACATCCACGCGCAGGCTCCGCCCATGATTACGGGCGTCGCCGCTCCGGCCAGCGTCTTCGGCCTGGCCGCCAGCACCCACGCCCTCACCGAATTTGTTCTCACCGCACCGCTCATGATCTATACTCCTAGGACGATATCGGCATCTATGTTGAGTTTACGGCTTATCTCGCGGGCCACCTTCAGTGTCGGCTCGCAGCGTCCGGTAAGGTAGTCGCTGACTCGGGATGTACTCACTCCCAACAGTTCGGAAAGCTTGGTCTGGTTCAGCCCCATCTCGTACATCCTGAGTTTGATTGCCTCTATCAGTGTCGGAGTCTTGATAGGGTAATGCTCTTCTTCGTATTCCTCTACTAGACCGGAGAGCAGATCCAGCTCTATCAGGTTCCGGTCGTATGGCGGAGTGTCCTCCTGTACCATAGGAAGCAGTTCCTCTATCCTGTCCATTGCCGCCTTATAGGCAGTCTCGCTCTTTATTTTTGCCATCTCTATATACTCTTTGCGTCTATCCGGTCGTATTCAGCATATGTGCCGATGAACCGGATAAGAACAGTCTTTATAGTGAACTTTATTACAACTATGAGTCTGTGACTATTGCCTTTGATGTTGAACACATACCGTTGATTACCGATGCTGTCGGCACTTCTGAATATTTGCTTGATATCGGCGAAACATGTCCATTCGGCATTCCTGACTTTGTGGAACCAGTCTTCCAGCGCAATCTTGCTGTCAGGTCTGAAAGTATAATATTCAACGATCTTACTCCGCGCAATAATTCTCATACCCATCTTTTGTCTGCAAAATTACACCTTTATTTTGTATTTCAAAATATTTTATTGAAAAATAAAACCAGCCTCGCACAAGGCTGGTTTATGATTGGCTGTATGCCGTGAATTTGCTAGATGGTGATGAGCTCGTACCGGCGGGTGCCGATGCCGATGCGCTCGGCGTGCTCGAGGCCGAACTGCCAGTTGGTGTCGGGGTGCAGGATGTGGAACTTGTCCTCGCCGCAGAGATGCTCGTGCGGACGGGTCTTCTCCAGCTTGCTGCCGGGCAGGGCGGGAGCGGCCATCACCATGTCTGCGCAGGCCTGGTCGAGGGCCACGGGGTCGAAGGAGGCGGCGATGCCGAGGTCGGGTACTATGGCCGCATCGTTGTGGTTCCAGCAGTCGCACTCGGGCGATACGTTGACTATCAGGTTGACATAGAAGCAGGGACGGCCGGTTACGATGGCCTTGGTGTATTCGGCTATCTTGCCGTTGAGGGTCTCGGAGGTATCCCAGTCCTTCAGCACGGCGGACTCGTACTGGCAGAGGGCGACGCACTGGCCGCAGCCCACGCACTTGGTGTAGTCGATGACGGCGGCTATGTGCTTGCCGGCGTGGTTCGTGCCCTCGACTGTCTCAAGGTGTATCGCGTCATGGGCGCAGTGCTTCACGCATATACCGCAGCAGCGGCAGTTCTCAACCTTGACTATGGGCTTTGAGGAGGAGTGCAGCTCCAGCTTGCCGGCCACGCTGGCACAGCCCATGCCCATGTTCTTCAGTGCGCCTCCGAAGCCGGTCTGCTCGTGTCCCTTGAAATGCGAGAGAGCGATGAGCACGTCGGAGTCAGCGATGGCAGTGCCGATCTTGGCGGTCTTGCAGTAGGTGCCGCCCTCTATCGGAAGCTCGCGGCAGTCAGTGCCCTTGACACCGTCGGCGATGATAACGTCGCAGCCCGCGCTGAGACGGTTGAATCCGTTGCGGCAGGCACTCTCGAGGTGGTCCACCGCGTTGGAACGGCCGCCTGAGTAGAGCGTGTTGGCGTCAGTAAGATAGGGCTTTCCGCCCAGGGAACGTACCAGGTCGGCCATGCCGGCGGCATAGTTGGGTCTCAGAAAGGCCAGGTTGCCCGGCTCTCCGAAGTGCATCTTGATGGCGACGAACTTGTCCTTGAAGTCTATCGTTTCGATGCCGGCGGCCTTGGCTACGGCTTTCATTTTCTCCACCAGAGGGAGGCGGGTGGAGGTGTGCAGGTCAGTGAAATAAACTTTTGCTTTTTCCATAATGTATGATGTGTATGTCTATTGTTTCGGAGCGGGATCGGTCTGCAGGGACTCGCGGCGGATCTTGTTGATGACCATCACGTCGTTCTTGTGTATGACGGTGTTGCCTCGGGGGATGATGGCCCGGTTGCCCCGCTTTATGAGCACTATCAGCTCGTTGCTGTCCGGCGAGTACTGGAAGACTTTCTTGCCTATCCATTCGCTGCCCCGTTCTATCCGTCTCTCGGAGAGCTGCATGATGTTCTCGTCCTCGAAGTCGCGGGCACTCATGATGACCTTGTCACCGGGCAGTATCTTGGTCCTGCCGCTTGGGATTATGGCCTTACCGTCGCGCAGGATGGCGGCCACGAGAGTGTCGTGCGGTATGGGCAGGTCCTTGATGACCTTGCCGTTCCAGGAGTCCTTCTCGGAGATGTCCATCTGTACGAAGCTCACGTCCATGTTGTCCGAGTAGTCGGTGAAGGTCTTGAGGATATCCTCCTCGCTGGAAGTCATCTTCAGGCTGCGGGCTACGGCCGGGATGAGCGAGCCCTGCAGGGATATGGACAGCAGGACTATCATCAGCACTATGTTGAACAGGTCGTGCTGGTTGCCGGTGAGCTTCTGCGCCGCGGGCATGGCCATGATGGCGAATACGACCGAGGCCGCACCCCTGAGTCCTACGAAGGACACCAGCACCTGCTGCCGCCAGCGGCTCTTGAAGGGGGCCATGATGGCAAATACCGACAGGGGTCTGGCGACAATGGTCATGAACAGGGCTATGAGTATGGCCGGTACGGCGATCGACGGGAGCTGCGAGGGGAACGACAGCAGACCCAGCAGGAAAAAGATGATGATCTGCATCAGGTTGGTCAGGCCGTCGAAGAACGGTACCAGGGACTTCTTGCCTCGGATGTTGGCATTGCCCAGGACGATGCCGACGATATAGGCGCTCAGATAGCCGTTGCCGCCGACCAGGTTGGGTATGGCATAGGAAAATATGGCTACGGCCAGGATGAACAGGGTGTCGAATCCGGCTGTGGACGAGCGGAAATGCTTCATCAGCCATACGGTAGCCACGGCAATCACTGCACCTATGGCCGCTCCGTAGGCTATCTGGGCAAATATCATGTAGGCTATCCTGCCTCCGGATGTGGTGCCCTCGATTACGGCCATCATGATGACGGTCAGCATGTAGGAGCAGGGGTCGTTGCTTCCGCTCTCAATCTCCAGCAAGGATGCGGTGTTGTATTTCAGGCCCAGCTTGCGGGAACGCAGTATGGAGAAGACCGAGGCCGCGTCGGTGGAGCTGAGCACCGCTCCGATCAGGAAACCGAAGGCCGCCGGCATTTTCAGTACGTAGTGGCAGAACAGTCCGGTAAGACCCGCTGTCATGGCCACTCCGAGGGTAGAGAGGATGCCGGCCTTGACCACTACCGGCCGTGCCTCTTTCCACCGGGTACCGAAACCGCCGTAGAACATGATGAAGATCAGTGCCACGGAGCAGATGGTCTCAGTGACATCGAAATTGTCAAAGGCGATCTTGACCACCCCGTCCGAGCCGAAGGCCATGCCCAGCAGAATGAACGCCAGCAGCATCGGGATTCCGATCTTGTTGGAGACGTTGTTGAGTATCACGCACAGGACGATGACTATTGCGGCTACCAGCAGGAAGAGAGTTACGGCCATAGAAAAAATATTGCGGTTCAACACTGAGTATCGAACCGCAAATTTACTAAATTTTTCCGAGTTGCTAATGCTTGTGGTACGTGGTGCCTATCTTCCTGGTGACTGATTCGGAAAGTGCAAACTCCCTCCCGCATTTGCGGCACCTCAGATAATTTTTGAAGGAGCGGGTCTTGTAGTGATCTGTCTTGATCTTCTCTCTGTCCACTTCTCTGTCGCCTATCTTTGTCACTTTGGACGTAGTAGTGTCGGTATAGGATGTACCGGTGTGTCGGGAGTCTGTGATAACAAGTGCGTTCATGCGTCCGCAGGCATGGCACCTGTTGTACCTGATGAAGCCTGTCATCTTTACGACGATGTAGCAGTTGGCGACAAACAGCACTATCAGGAACCAAAGCTTGCCCATATCTCCTACGCTGTTGCCGCCTATGAAGGGGCCGAAAGCGACGAAAAGCACTTCCGTGGATACGAAGACCATGCACAAGGCCAGCAACTGGAAGAAGATGTTGGGTACCAGCGGGATGTACAGCAGGGGGTAGAGCAGCATCGGGACGAACAGCAACAGGTCTATGACAGTGTAGATCAGCAGTCCCAGCAGGAGTACCAGGATGATGATTTTGAGGATTACAGATATAAAGCGGGGCTTGATGTTGTCAATATTGATGCTCTTTGCTATGTCTTTCTGGGACTCGGCATAAGTCTTGGCCACGGGTTTGTGCCAACTTAGATCCCGTATCACCGGCAGACCCATAAGTGCTTCGGTAAAAGGCAGTATCCTGAGAGCAACGGTGTAAGGCTTTGTCTTTACGGTGCCTGTCTCCACGCTTTCCAGCACACCGTCGGCGAATACGGCCCTGACACCTACATATACGCTGTCGGCCTCATCGCTGAACACTGCGTACTCGTAATCGGCTATGAGTCTGCCTCCCTCATTCTTTATGCTCTCAGCGTAAAGAGGGTGGCCCTCGATTTCATCCATAGGCTTGCCAGCCTGGAATGTCTCCATGAATTTCGTAAAGGCGATGTGGTATGTGTTCCGATGCTTGTCCGGCAGTCCGAGGGCTCCGGCATTGAAGATGATCCGGCCCGGGTAATTGGTCTCTCCGACAGTCCCGTCATCTGTGCGGACCTTGTAGTGGAACTCATCCACCTTTTCCAGCAGCGTGACCTCTGTGCCTTTTTTGTACATGGTCTCGCCCAGTTTCTCGTCATCCAGGAGAAAATATCTGTCTCCAAGCAGAGATACGGGGACGGCGCCGCGGTTGCCGTGGATATCCTCCGCCCAAAGTTCATCCTCACCGATGGTAGCGTATATCTTGAGTGCCGAACCGGCAGGGATATGTGCGATGATGCGGTCGTCTCCGCCTATGACCCCGCGCATCTCGACAGCCTTGTCAGTGGTTATCTCTGAGGCCGGCGAAAGTTTCTTGTCGCCCTTGGGAACAAATACAAAGAAAGCGAGAACCGCGACAACTACTATGGTAAGGTATCCAAGCGGCTTGAATTCCAAGTCATACGGTTCTTCAATCAAAAAATCCAGATTCTGTTTCAGGAAGCTCATGATGATGTAGTTTAAGAGGTTAATCCCTCAAATATAGCAATAATTTATGAAAAACCAAATCCCTGCCGGGCAGCTGTCTCTTTTCCTTGTGCAGGAGTGTAGTTTGATGCCCTCCATGCCGCACCCGTCACCTACACCACCTTTCGCCGGTGCATTTACGGAAAGTACGAGCATCTACCTTTGGAGCATCGTGTTTATCCTCAGCAATTTATCAATACAACGAATGGATTTCGTCGCTCTGTGAAGTGTTGAAATCCATTCGCTTAAATAGTTATATGTTGATTGTCAGATAATTACAATAAATAAGGATGCGCGTGCATGCGGTTGGAGCCCTGGGTGAGGTGTACCAAAAAGATTGGGCACAAAAGCAAGGGTCATGAAAGCGCGGTGCCTGTCGTAAGCTCGTAGAGCCAGATGAGGGTCTGCGACCATTCGCCTGGTAATCACTTAACATTTTCCGCAAAATGTAGTACGCGATTAATCAAGGAATTCCAATGTGACTAAAATGTATAGTGGCGATAGGGGAGGGATGTAATCTGTATAATTGACGGGCATGAACGTGATGGTCTTCCGCAGAGCCGACAATGTGGCAGAATGTGATTTCTAAGCAGGCACGGTGGGTGAGTAGTAGAATCAAAAAAAGTGCGCCAAGGGATATTGACGCACTTTCTTCTGTATGTGTGTTCCGGCCGGATTATTCGGCGGCGGGTGTCTCTGCTGCGGGAGCCTCGGTCTCCTCTGCGGTCTCGGTGCCGTCTCCGACAACCTCTACCTTGAAGTCTGCCTTGATGTCCTTGTAGAACTTCACGCTGGCATCGTATGTGCCGGCTTCCTTGATGTTGTCCATACCGGCGATGGTGACATTGCGGCGGTCAACCTCCACTCCGAGAGCGACGATGGCCTCGGCGATCTGGATGTTGCCGACAGAGCCGAAGATCTTGCCCTTCGAGCTCATCTTGGCAGCTACTTTGACGGTGATGCCGTTGATCTTGGCTGCAAGAGCACTTGCTTCCTCGCGGATCTTGGCCTCCTTGTGGGCTCTCTGGCGGATGTTCTCGGCGAGCACCTTCTTGGCGGACTCGGTGGCGAGAGTAGCCATGCCCTTAGGGATGAGGTAGTTGACAGCGTAGCCGTTTCTTACCTTTACGATATCGTCTTTATGCCCGAGATTGGGCACGTCCTGTTTCAGAATGATTTCCATACACTGTCCTCCTTATTTCAATAAGTCTGTTACGTAAGGGAGCAGGGCGAGATGCCTTGCACGTTTAACTGCCTGAGCGACCTTGCGCTGGAACTTCAGGGAAGTACCGGTGAGACGGCGGGGCAGAATCTTGCCCTGCTCGTTGAGGAACCTCTTGAGGAACTCAGCGTCCTTGTAGTCTACGTATTTGATGTGTGCCTTCTTGAAGCGGCAGTATTTTTTCTTCTTCACCTCAACTGTAGGAGGGTTGAGAAATCTGATTTCGTTGTTTGCGGCCATGGCTTATTCCTCCTTTGCTGTGTTTTCTGCAGCGGGTGCCGCTGCGTTTTCTTTTCTGTTGCTGCGCCTGCGCTCGGAGTAGGCGATAGAGTCCTTGTCCATCACGAATGTAAGGAAACGGATGATGCGCTCATCACGGCGGTACTGTGTCTCGAGCTTGTTGATGAACTGTGAGTCAGCCCTGAACTCAAACAGGTGGTAGAACCCTGTTGTCTTTTTCTGGATGGGGTAGGCCAGTTTCCTCAGGCCCCAGTCCTCATCGTTCACAATCTCACCGCCCTCGGAGGTGATGAAACTGCGATACTTTTCTACCGCTTCCTTTATCTGTTCCTCAGATAAAACGGGAGTTGCAATGAAAACGGTTTCGTACTGTTTTAACATCTTGATTGTTATTTGATTAGTAATTAAAAAGCCCTTTCCTTCCACGGAAAGGGCTGCAAATTTAGTAATTATCCGTTAATTACCAAAATTATTTCACGGGAATGTTCTTGAGCACCTCCTTGATGAAGTTCCAGAACTTCTCCACGGTGGGGATGAGCAGGCGCTCGTCGGGAGAGTGGGGAGACATCAGGGTCGGACCGCAGGATATCATGTCCCAGTGCGGGTAGTTGGTCGAGAGGATGCCGCACTCGAGGCCGGCGTGGATGGCCTTCACCTCGGGCTCCTTGCC
>CALVDI010000037.1 GCA_944326225.1 uncultured Bacteroidales bacterium
TTGCGCTCCAGATACTCGAATGTATGGTCGAGTTCCTTGTTGAACATGAAGAAGCACATGCCGAGGGTGAACATGTTTTTGCACCTTACGATGGCCTTCATGTCCAGACCACTGTCCTTAAGACTCTCCTTTGTAAGAGTGGTGATAGGCGATACGATGATGTTCCTGTCTCCTATTCCAAGCTCCTCTATGGGGTTCATGGTCTTGAAACCGGCCTTCTGGATACCCTTCTCGTCAAAAGCGTCCTCATCGAGAATAATGGTCGCCGTGGGCTTGGCCCATTTGGCATTGGCCATAAGCGCCGCGGGATTCATGGCGACAAGCACGTCACAGAAATCACCGGGGGTGTTGATCTCGATTGAGCCTATGTGTACCTGAAAACCGGACACACCTGATACTGTGCCCTGAGGAGCCCGGATCTCGGCCGGGTAATCCGGAAATGTAGAGATCTCGTTACCGAAAAGCGCGGAGGAATCGGCGAACAGCGTACCTGTCAGCTGCATACCGTCTCCGGAGTCGCCCGCAAACCTGATAACGACATCCTCTATATCAATAATTTTGTGTTGCATTATTGTGTTGGTTATAATTTCTTACAAATGTAAGGATATTTCCTAACAAAACGAATAATTTCGGAAGTATTTTATCTAAAATAAAAGGACTGCTCCGGCAAACGGCACAGTCCTTCATCTAAGTATAAAATATTTGTCTTTCAGATATTAATGCTACTGAACTGTCTGCGGCAGCACCTTGTCCAGGGGAATATTGAGTTCCCTCTTTACCTGCTCGGTCACATCCATGCTCTGCGCTGCATCAAAATAAGGTATCACACCCATCGACACATCAAACACATAGACAAGTCCGTTGGCCCTGCCTACCTTGGCCACGGCATCATTGGCTTTCTTCTGTATAGGGCCCATCAGCTGCTGCTGGAGGTTGCTCATGTCCATCTGGGCGTTCTGCTGATACTGCTGGAGACGGGCCTCGAGGTCCTGAATTTCCTGCTGCTTTGTGGCCAGGACTGAGGGAGTCCAGTTGGCGCTCATCTGCTGATATGTGGCGATCTTGGTATTGTACTCCTCGATCATCGCGTTGTATGTTTCCTGCATACTTGCGCTGAACTTCTCCATCTCCACACGGGCCGAGTCCATCTCGTCCATCAGAAACATCACCTCCTGCATGTTGATATGCCCGAATTTCATTCCCTGGGCCGATGCCAGAGTTACAGCAGAGAAAACACTCAATGCTATTACGATAACTTTTTTCATTTTAACTGTTCTTTTCTTATTTGACTGCAAAATTAATAAAATTTCATATATTAGAACTGCTGGCCTATCACGAAGTGGAAATTGGAGCCTCCCCTCTTCTGTCCCTGCACGGGGTCAAAGCCCCATCCCCAGTCAACTCCAAGAAG
Organism: uncultured Bacteroidales bacterium; assembly: GCA_944326225.1. Taxonomy (GTDB): domain Bacteria; phylum Bacteroidota; class Bacteroidia; order Bacteroidales; family UBA932; genus Coprenecus. Next base: position 1,412 of record CALVDI010000037.1, read on the forward strand.
TCCTATCATAGGCAGCATGACTCTGACACCGACTCCTGCAGAGCGCTTTATCTGGAAGGGATTGAACTCGCGGATGTCCTCCCAGCAGTTACCGCCCTCAAGGAAAGCCAGCACGTATATGGTAGACTGAGGCTGCAGGATGACAGGATATCTGAGCTCTACCGTAAACTTGTCGTACACATGTCCCACATAGACTCCGTCCTCGTTCATCGGAGTCAGGGAATAGTTGGAGTAACCACGGAGGGCTATGATCTCCGAGCCGTAGGTATTGTAGCCGGACATACCGTCACCGCCGACCTGATAGCCCTCGAAAGGCGAGTAGCCGATGTTGCGGTTATAATAGCCCAGATATCCGAACTGCGCCCTGGTCATCAGCACCAGATCATCGAACAGGCGTACGTACAGAGCACCTTTGAAAGTCCATTTATGATATTCAATCCAACGGTAACGCTCCTGATCAGTCATCGATGCGTAATCGGTATTCTTGTCCCTGAACAGGGAATAGGGAGGAGTCAACTGCAATGACACCTGAAAATCCGACCCCTCACGCGGATACACCATCTGGTCGGTGGAGTTCCTGGCCAGAGTGATCTTGTAGCTTATGTTGTTGGAACGCCCGGTATCGAAAAGGAAGTTGTACTTCCAGTCATGAAGATTGTAGGTCTGCCAGCTGAGTTCATGATAAAGAACGAAGTAGTTGTCCGGCCATTTAAGGCGGCTTCCCAATGAGGCAGCTATACCGTATACCTCATAATATTCGTCAGTATTCTGATACCAGTAATACGAGTTGGTCTGACGCGTGTAATAACCGGCCAGGTTAAACGACGTGGGTTTCTTGCCGAAGAGCCACGGTTCTATGAAATTGACAGATGCGGCAGTATAGTATGTGGCATTGGTCTGAAAACGGATGGAAAGCGTCTGAGCATCTCCCAGAGGCACGGGCCTCCAGGCTCCTTTCTTGAACATGCGCTTGAGCGAGAAGTTGTTGAAGCTGACACCGACTGTACCGACAAATGAATATCCGCCCCATCCTCCTGAAAGCTCAAACTGGGAATTGGGCTTCTCAGCCACATTGTAGGTGATGTCCACAGTATTGTTGAGCTGGTTGGGAATCACCGAATATCCCCTGGTATGATCAAGTGCCTGCTCTGGATCGAAGTTGCCCATAGAGGCTATCTCCCTGAGCGAGCGCTCCAGCATGGACTGACTGTACAGGTAACCCGGCTTGGTGAATATCTGGCGGCGTACCACCTTCTCATTGGTTATCGTGTTGCCGCTGATTATTATCTTGTTGAATGTGGCCGGCTTGCCCTCCACCATACGCAACTCGACATCCACCGAGTCGCCCACGATATTGGTTTCCACCGGTATGATGTTGAAGAATATGTACCCTTGGTCAGCGTACAGAGTATGAATGTCCATGAACTCTTTCTTAGGGTCGCCGAAGAGTCTCTTCTCAAGGTTGACCACATCGTACACGTCCCCTTTCTTGATCATCAGGACCGCATCCAGCTGCTCCGATGTATAAAGAGAGTTGCCGGTCCAGGTTATGTTGCGGAAGTAGTATCTCTTTCCTTCGTCTATGACAAACTTGATGGCCAGACGGTCCGGCTCTATATAGTATATGGAATCCTTGACTATGCGGGCATCCCTGAAACCGGCCTCGTTGAACACACTTATCAGAGCCTGCTTGTCATTGTCATACTCTTTCTCGTTGAACTTCTTGGTCTTGAAGATATTCCTTATACGCATATCCCTGGTCTTGGCCATGGACCCCACCAGCTTGCCTTCCGGAACATGGTCATTGCCCTCGAAGATGATGGTCTTGATCTTCACTTTTGACTTGCGGTCCACCACGAACGTAACCCGTACGGCATTGCTGACCATCGTGTCCCTTACCTGGATCACATCGACCTCGGCATTGAGAAATCCTTTCTCCTTAAAATAGTTCTCGATAATGTTGACCGAGGACCTGAGCACATAATCAGAGAGAGGAACATTGCGACGCAGGTTGAGCCTTTCCTGCAGCTCTGTCTGCTCGGAGTTTTTTATGCCCTGAAAGTTCCACCTGGACACCCTGGGCCTCTCCTGTAGACAGAGAGCAAGATACACAGTATCTCCTGATGCCGACAGTGAATCTATCCTGAGAGACACGTCTGAGAAATGTTTCTGGGCCCACATCCTCTCCACTATGGCTGACGTAGCCTCTCCGGGGACCTGAATGGTCTGTCCCACTTTAAGACCCGTCAGAGCCAGAATCTGATCCTCATTGAGATACTTTACCCCCTTGACAGCCACACCTCCCACTACATAGTCCCTGGGATGGAGATAATCGACCACCACGGCCGCGGACTTCTGCTGCGCATACAGTCCGCAGGCTGCGGTCACTGACATTATAAAAAAGAATAATAGCCTCTTTGCAATCTTCATTTGGAGCCGTTTGTTTCAATGGTTACCTGCTCGCCCGTCTTTCCGAAACGTCTTTCACGCGATGCATATTCCTCCAGCGCTTTCCGGAACTCGGTTTTGCGAAAATCAGGCCAAAGGACATCAGTAAAATAAAATTCGGTGTATGCACACTGCCAGAGCATGAAATTGCTGATTCTCTGTTCTCCGCTGGTCCTTATCAGAAGATCCGGGTCCGGTATACCGGCTGTTGCCAGATAGTCCCCGAAACGTCCCGCTGGAGCACCTGCCGCCGCAAACTTCAGGGCTGCCTGCTCTATGTCCCACTTGCCGCTATAGCTGAGGAACACCACAAGAGTAAGACCTGTATTGCCGGAAGTCTCCTCCATGGCCAGATCTATGTCCCTGTTGAGAGCGTCGGACAGACGGCTTCTGTTGCCGATAACGACAAAACGGATATTGTTCTTGCGGAACGTGGGCCTCTCGTTGAGAATGGAGACTGCCATAAGATGCATCAGTTCGGTCACCTCCGCCTCAGGACGCTTCCAGTTCTCCTCGGAGAACGCAAAAAAACTCAGATACTCTATCCCCGTCTCCACGGCATACTCCGAACATGCCCTCACACTCTCCGCGCCCTCATGATGACCGTAGACACGTTCCTTGCCGCGCAACCCGGCCCATCGCCCGTTGCCGTCCATTATCACCGCCACATGCCTGGGCAGCCTGCTTTTATCCATGTGCTTATTTTCCATATCTTATCCTTTCATTTCTACGGTCCTCGCCCCACAGCAGCTTCTCGCTCAAGGCCTCGAAAAAGCTCTCCCTGCCGAAGGTCACACAAGCCAGGGAGAAGCCGGCCCTGCGCACCGTCACTGAAGCGTCCTCCGCTGCGTCCGTGAAGCGGTTGTCCGCCGAAAGCAGGGTTCTTCTCCCATCCGAGCGGAAAGTCACCTCCACCACCGATGAATCAGGGACTATCAACGGCCTTACATTAAGATTGTGGGGAGCCATAGGTGTTATAATGAAGACCGATGAGTCAGGCAGCACCACCGGACCTCCGACACTCAGAGAGTAAGCCGTGGAGCCGGTAGGAGTAGCTATCAGCAGACCGTCGGCCCAGTAAGTAGGCACTTTCATACCGTCTATGGTCACCTCGATGGCAATCATGTTGGGGCCGTACCTCTGAAGGGACACCTCATTGAGCGCATAAGGATAGAAATCCGGTCCAAGGCCTCCCCCGCGTACTTCCAGCAGACTTTTCCGCCGCACCTGATAATCCCCTGCCATCATACGGTCCACAATGGCACAAGCCGAGTCTCCGCTGCCGGAGGAAGTGAGAAATCCCAGTCTGCCGAAATTGATCCCCGCAACCGGTATGTCTCTTTTCCCCACCATGGTGAGCGAGCTCAGGAAAGTCCCGTCCCCACCCAGGGAAAGAAATACGTCCACATCCGCCGGCAGATCATCCCCGGAAGAGAATATGTCTCCCGGAAGAGACGGCATCCCGGCCTTCCCGAGACAGTCCGCAAGCTCTGAAAAAAACGACAGAGCGGCACCTCTTACTATAAGGTGCTCGATCAAAAGACGTATCTTCCCGACCGCATCAGGTCCGGCACTGCGGCTATATAGGGCAAAGTGCATATCCGTTATCCAATACTGAAAATACAAATTGCAAATATTGCGAATTTATTTTGATAATGACCTATTTTTGCAAAAAAAGTCATTTTTATTTACTTTTGTGCTTTATTCATTTTATAAGTTTCAGCAACATGAAGAAAGTCAATCTTATTCTCAACATCGTATCGATTCTGGCAATCGCCGTCCTATATGTCCTGCACTTTGCTGATGACAGCAGACACGGCAGCCAGCCTGTTTCCGGAGACAGTCAGGTATCCGCCGTAAAGGGCGACATTGTATTCATCAACCTGGATTCACTGGTTAACCAGTACGATATGTACAATGACCTCAACACAGAGTTGCAGAGCAAGGCCAGTACCATAGAGAATGAGCTCAACAAACAGAGCAGGGCCTTTGAGAATGATGTCAAGAGCTATCAGGACAAGATGCAGAAAGGTCTCCTTACGCTGTCCCAGGCCCAGACAACCGAGCAGGAACTGGCCATGCGCGAACAGCAGCTCAGACAGCTGGCACAACAGAGACAACTGGAGATGGCCGATGAGACAAATGTGATGTACAACAAAGTCATGGATGCTATCAGCACCTACGTGAGCAACTACAATAAGGACAAGCAGTTTGCTCTGATACTGACCACTACCGGTGCTACCAACACCGTTCTCGGCGGAGATCAGGCCCTCAATATCACCGAAGATATCCTCAAGGGTCTCAACGAGGAATATATCAGGAACCGCAACAAATAGCCACTTTGAAAGCAGCCGTCCTATCGTGTTTCCCTCCTTACCGGGGAGGTATCTCACAGTTCAACACTTCTCTATATGAGGAGCTGTCAAAGAGCTGCACGGTAAAGGCTTACAATTTCAAGAGACAGTACCCTGAGTTCCTTTTCCCTGGAAAGACCCAGTATATAGAAGACGGCACCGGGCCTTCTTTCGGCACCGAGGCTGTTCTGGACACAGCCAATCCCCTGTCCTATATCCGGACAGCACGCATCATCTCCGGATGGAAGCCGGACCTGCTGCTTATGAGGTACTGGATGCCCTACTTCGCCCCTTCGCAGGGATATGTCGCAAGACACATGCCGGAAGGCTGTAAGGTCATCTCCATCCTGGACAATGTCATACCGCACGAAAGACACTTCTGGGACCGTCCGCTTACAAGATACTATCTCGGCGGCAATAACGGATTCGTAGTATTGTGCAATGCAGTCCGCGACGATCTGCTGCATATCATGCCTGATGCAAGATATACCGTATCTCCTCATCCGGTCTATTCCAACTTCGGTGACAGCACACCGCAAGCCCAGGCCCGGGCTGAACTGGGACTGGCTCAGGACAAAAAGACCCTGCTGTTCTTCGGACTTATCCGGGAATACAAAGGGCTTGACATCCTTCTGGAAGCATTCTCCTCACTGGACAGTTCATACCAGCTGCTGATAGGCGGAGAAGCCTACGGATCATTTGAACGTTATCAGAAATTGATAGACGGCTCTCCGAACAGGGAGAGGATACATCTTTTCAACCGCTTCATCAGCGACAGCGAGGTAGCCCGGTTCTTCTGCGCCTCCGACCTGTGCGTACTGCCTTACAGATCTGCCACTCAGAGCGGCATCAGCTCCATCGCATACCACTTCGGCCTGCCCATGGTCACTACTGCCGTCGGCGGATTGCGGGAGATGATCGGCGAACGGGGCACGGGACTTGTAACGGAAGAAGTAAGTGCGGAAGCTGTACGCGGGACGGTCGAGAGATATTTTTCCGACCCCGCCATACGCATCCGCTGCGTGGAGGCCATAGGAAAAGAAAAGGAGCGGCTGTCATGGGGGCGGTTCTGCTCCAATTTGATAGATTTTTACAACACATTATAAAATATTCGGTTATGAAAGCTATTACACAGACAGACTTCAATTTCAGGCATCAGACAGGCAAATACGAAGGCAAGGTGCGCGATGTCTACACCATAGACAACAACTTCATAGTCATGATAGCCACCGACAGGATATCGGCATTTGATGTCATCCTGCCAAAAGGCATAACCTACAAGGGACAGGTTCTGAATCAGATAGCCTCGATGTTCCTGGATGCCACAGCCGACATAGTCCAGAACTGGAAGATCTCGTCTCCTGATCCGATGGTCACCGTCGGATACAAATGTCAGGGTCTGCCTATAGAGATGATAGTAAGGGGCTATCTTACCGGCAGCGCATGGAGGGCCTATAAGAACGGAGCCCGAGAGATCTGCGGAGTCCCCATCCCGGACGGCATGAGGGAACACCAGAGATTCGAGCATCCGATCATCACACCGACCACAAAGGCGGAAATCGGCACCCACGACGAGGACATATCCAAAGAAGAGATCATCAGCCGCGGCCTTGTATCGGCCGAAGACTACGCTAAGCTTGAAGACTATGCCCTCAGACTGTTCCAGAGAGGTACCGAGATGGCCGCACAGAGAGGACTTATCCTCGTGGACACCAAATACGAGTTCGGCAAGAGGGGCGGTGAGATCTACCTCATCGACGAGATACATACTCCTGACTCTTCACGCTACTTCTACTCCGACGGCTATGAGGAAAGATTTGCCAAAGGCGAGCCTCAGAGACAGCTGTCCAAGGAATTCGTCCGGGAATGGCTGATGGAGAACGGCTTCAGCGGTCAGGCCGGGCAGAAGATTCCTGAGATGACCGACGAACGCGTGAAGATCATCTCCGACAGATACATAGAGCTGTTCGAGCACATTACCGGCAAGCGGTTTGAGCCGGCAGAGTACGGTGACGATCCGTACAGACGTATTGAGGACAATATCAACAACACCCTTGCCCGACTTGTATGAGACTGCTGCTGACTACCGCTCTCTGTCTCCTGCTGGCAGCCGCAGCCACAGCTCAGTATGCGTCGGCTCAGGATTTCGTACCGGCTGCCGTGGAGATATCCAAGGAAAAAGTCAACGTAAACGGAGAGATATTCTACCTGCATAAGGTACTGCCGAAACAGACCCTCTACTCTATTTCCAAAGCCTACGGCATACCGGTGGACGCCATACAGAAAGTCAATCCTTCACTGACCGACGGACTCAAGGCAGGTATGCTCCTGTACATACCGCAGGCAACCGTTGCCGACACAACCGTACCGACCGTGGAAAACAGTACAAAGCAGACCGTAGAGCAGACTTCTGAGAAGCCTAAAGCGAAGACGGAGAAGCCGCAGCGTACAGTCAAAAAGAAAAAATATAAAAAGTACAATGTCAAATGGTATGAGACCCTTGATGATGTAGCGGTAAAGTTCAACGTAACAGTGGATGCCATCATCGCTCTCAATGACATAGATACCGCTTCCGGCAAACGGATACGGGGAATCATGATTCCGGACAAGGAGTTCATGAGCAGTATGCAGTCCGGCCCGTCCGTAAAGGAAGACAGCGAAGTCACCTCCGCAGCTCAGTCAGAAGCACAGAGCAGTGTTGCCGTCCCTCCGGGGTTTAAACGTACCTCCGGAGTCTATGACGACGGACCATATGTAATCTCCGTAGTCCTGCCGTTCAATGCCAGCCGGCTTACAGGTAACTTGAACACATATGCGGCTGACTTCTATGCAGGCGTACTTACTGCTGCCGGACAATTGAAAGAGGAAGGCTTGATGGAGCATTTTGTCATCAACACAGTAGATCTGAGTCAATATGACAGCTCCTGGGACATGATTGCCGACGGTGCGCTCAAAGGCAGCGAACTCATCATCGGCCCGATCTCGGAGAGAGACCTCCAGCCTGTGGCAGCGTTTGCCAAGAACAAGGAGATTCCTGTAGTGTCCCCGCTTGACCTCAATACCGCTTCGCTGGCTGACGGCAACCCGTACTTCTTCCTGTTCCCTCCGCAGTCTGAGCAAGCCCTTGGGCATCAGATCGACAAGATAGCACAAGATATTGCCGAAAACCCTTCCGTCTCAGTATCCGTCATCTACGAACAAGGCCATGACAGCACAGATCTGGTCCTGGAGACATTCGCAGAGCTCGGTGAAAAAGGGATTCCGTTCAAGACTTTCAAATATGACTTTCTGAGCGGACGCGGCATAGACAGAGTCATGTACAAGTATCTTTCTCCCGGAGTCACCAACAAGGTCATCATCCCATCCATGAGCGAGGCTTTCATTACGGACGCTCTCAGGAACCTCAACCTCATCAAGAGTTCCTATGACTATCGCGTGGAGGTATACGGCATGAGCCGCTGGAAGAATTTTGAGAACATGGAAGCCAATTATTTTCACGCACTGGACCTGCGCCTCACCATGTCCTATCATATCGACTACTGCGACACGCTCACCATAGATTTTATCGAAAGGTACAGAAATGCGTTCAACACCGAGCCTACTTCCTTCTCATATCAGGGATACGACATCCTCACATTCTTTGTCAAGGCCATGAACACATACGGCAAGGACTTCCCTGCCGCGATAATAAACGAAAGGAAGAGCCTGCTCCAATCGGATGTGCTCTTCCTTCCGGTCGCTCCCGGCTCCGGCTGTGAGAACCGTGCCTTCAGGGATATATGTTTCACCAAGGGCTGGACTGTCGTCACTGAGCGATAACGCCGCAACGGGCGTTGAATTCCTCTATCCAGGACCTCTCCGCCGAGTCAAGCATATCGAAATTGACCGGCGAGAGGTCTATGGGAAGGGCCGTCAGGGTCTCGAACCTGTAGAAGTCCCCGTATTCATGGTCCTCATGCTGTACGACTGTGATTACATTCTCGTGCCGGATACCGTACTCACCCTCGATATACGCAGCCGGCTCATTGGACATCACCATACCCTCCAGCAGCGGTACCCTGTTCTCCTCCATGCGGATGCTCTGAGGACCTTCATGCACGCACAGATTGTGGCCTATACCGTGGCTGGTGCCGTGCAGGTACATCCTTCCGGCCTTCATGACAGGGCCACGCGCCAGGATATCCAGCAGACAGCCCCTCATTCCCTTACGGAACACAGCCATGCTCAGGTCTATCATGCCTTTAAGGACAGCTGTATAGTCATCCCTCTGCCTCTGAGTCAAGGGCCCGAGCGGTACAGTCCTGGTAGTGTCGGTTGTGCCGTAGGTATACTGCGCTCCCGTGTCAATCAGCAGAAAACCCTCCGGACGGATGACGGCACTTCCCTGCTCAGAAGGCATGTAATGAGGCATGGCGGCGTTCGCACCGAAGGCAACTATCGCCGGAAAACTCTCTCCGAGATAGTCGGGACACTCGCTGCGGCACTCTATCAGCTTCATCGCCACATCGTACTCAGTGATACCGCTGCTTACATTGGCCTTGACCCAGTCAATGACCTTTGCCATAGCCTTCGCATCCTCGATGAACGCCTTGCGGAAACCTTCCAGTTCCACAGCGTTCTTGACAGCCTTCATCATGGCAAGCGTTCCGCCAGGCACCGGATCAGGAACATAGGGACTGAAGGGGGAGCGCTGATGCACATTGTCCATAGCCGCAAAGAAGTATTTGGCGGTTATCTTGCCGGAAGAGAAAATCCTTACGCACGTCTTGGGAAGCGCCTTCAGGAACCGGCCGAACTCCTCATAGTCCTTCAGTATCACGCCCTGCCTGTGCAGAGCCGCAGCGGCCTCGTGCTCCAGCATCTCCTGACGCAGGAAGAGCGTTATACATTCTTCAGTCACCACCGCATAGGACAGGGCCAGGGGATTGTACTCGATGTCCGTACCTCGGATATTGCACAGCCAGGCGACCTCGTCCAGAGCCGTCACCACATAGGCGAAAGGTACGGGGCCCCGGAGTTTCTCCACCAGACGGCCGTGCTTTGAAGATACGGACTCTCCGCTGACAGTCTCGTCCACATAGCGCACAGGATTGAACTGCAGGGCAGGACGGTCTTTCCAGACTTTATCGAAAGGATCCTCGATCAAGGCCGGAGACAGGGGAGCCAGCGAATCCATCATCTCCATATACTCCGAATACGGGAACAGATCCTCGTCCATAGCCACTATGTCATCCGCCTCCAGACGGGCCTTGAGCCAGTCCGCAATCGACGGTGTTCCCTCCACCTTAAGTTTCATCATCTCTATCCCGCTGCCCTCCAGCTGGGCCGCTGCCTGTATGAAGAACCTGGAATCCGCCCACAGCGCGGCTTCCTTCTGAGTAACGACCAGGGTGGCCGCCTCTCCGGTAAAGCCGGACAGCCATTCCAGTACCTTATAGTGATCAGGGATATATTCCCCGAAATGCGGATCCGTCGAAGGGATAATCATAGCCGAGATATCGTCCCCGGCAAGGACCTTGCGGAGAAGGTCGAGACGTTCTTTTCTTTCCATTGACAGTATTATGAATGATTAATCGTTTCCTGCATTGCCCAGGAGTTCGCGGGCATTCTGTACAGCTGCCGTCGTCAGCTCCGAGCCGCTCAGCATACGGGCCACCTCCATGACTCTCTCCTCCCCTTCTATACGGCGGATACCCGTGGCGGCCTTGCCGTCAGGGCCGAACTCCTTGTACACAAGGTAATGAGAGCCTTTCTTCGAGGCTATCTGAGGCAGGTGCGTGATGGCGATTATCTGCATATCCCGCCCCATCCGGCCTATCATGTCGCCCATCCTGTCGGCAATCCTGCCTGACACTCCGGTGTCTATCTCGTCGAATATCATGGCCGGCATGGAAGTGTACCTTGCCAGAAGTCCCTTGAGCGCCAGCATGACCCTGGAGAGCTCTCCTCCTGACGCTACTTTGGAGATATCTCTGAGAGAATGTTCCCCGTTGGCCGAGAACATGAAATCCAGAGTATCCGCACCGGTGGCTGTCAGCCTGTCCTTGGCTGAGACCACAGCCTTGAATACGGCGTGAGGCATCTCCAGAGATCTGACAGCCTCCTGCAAAGCCCCGGAAAGAGCCTCGGACGCAGCCTGACGCTGCTCCGAAAGCCTGTGGGCCAAGAGCTCCCTCTGCTTTCCCAGTTCCTGCTGCCTCTGCCTCAGAGCCGACAGCCTCTCCTGCATCTGTTCCGTACCTCCGAGCGCAGTTGCCAGAGAATCCCTCAGGGCTATAAGCGCGTCCACGTCGGCACAGCCGTATTTTCTTTCTAAAGAATATATCAGGGACATCCTCTCCTCCACCTCCTCCAGCCTCCGGGGCGAGACCGTCACAGAAGATGATATGTCCTCTATTTCTCTCTCTATGTCCGAAATCTCTATCTTGCAGGATTCCAGCCGGGCGGCCAAAGACTCAAGGCGGTCATCCCAGGCCGAGAATTTTGACAGACGGGCAGCGGCCTCCTTAAGCAGCTGCGCGACGGACAATCCCTGGGGATTAAGACCGGCATAGGCCGCATCCAGGCCTGCACGGATGTCCTCCGCATGAGCCAGGGCCTTCTGCTCCTGCTCCAGAGCCTCCATCTCTCCCGGTACAAGGGCGGCTTCCCGCAGCTTATCCAACTGGAACTGACGGTACTCGGCATCCCTCTCCGCCTCGGCTATGGATTTCTCCAGGGAAGCCGCCTCCTCCTCCACTGCACTGTACCCGTCATATACCTTTCTATACTCATCCAGCAACGGAGCCGTACCTGCGAAATGGTCTATCACCCCGAGCCTGTAGTCGGGGTCGGTGAGCAGCAGATGCTGATGCTGGCCGTGTATGTCGATTATACGGCCCGATATGGCCGCAAGCTCCGCCAGCGACACCGGCTCGTCGTTGAGAAACGAGCGGGAACGTCCGGCAGGGGTGATTACCCTGCGGAGTATGTATTCCTGACCGGACTTGTCGTGGAACTCGGCCTCCACCACACAGTTGCGGGTATTGTCGCTGAAGACCGAGGAATCAGCCCTCTTGCCCAGAACAAGGGAAAGGGCTCCCAGAAGTATGGACTTGCCGGCACCGGTCTCTCCTGTGATTATCACCAGACCGTCCGGAAACGTGATGTCCAGAGAGTTTATAAGAGCGTAGTTGGATATGGACAGACGGCTCAGCATTGTCCCAGCAGTCTTTCAAGTCGGTCCACAAGTGCGGCGGCGACATCGGCCTTGGACTCCAGCGGCAGACTCTGACTGTCCCCATTGCGGAAAAAGAACGTAACCTTATTGGTATCCGTACCGAAACCGGCACCCGGATCTCTCAGGGAGTTCAGCACTATCATGTCCATGTTCTTGCGACGGAGCTTGCTCATGGCATTGTTCTCGGCATTGTCTGTTTCAAGAGCAAAGCCGGCCACCACTCCATCCTGACGGCGGCGCGAGCCTATGGCAGCCGCGATATCCTCAGTGGGGACAAGCGTCAGCTCCATCCGCTCTCCGTCTTTCTTTATCTTGGACGTACTGGGTGAGGCGGGAGTAAAGTCCGCTACAGCCGCACAAAGCACTGTTATGTCGCTGCCTTTATCGTATTCTGCGACTGTGGCCTCGTACATCTGACGGGCTGAGACCACATCCACAATCCGTACGCCCGGCTCCGACGGTCTTACCGCAGCCGGTCCGGAAACCACCGTCACCTCCGCACCCCTGCGGGCCAGCTCATCCGCTATGGCCGAGGCCATCTTGCCGGAGGAATGATTGGAGATGAAACGCACAGGATCTATGGCCTCCCTAGTAGGCCCGGATGTGACCAGGGCCCTGCGGCTTCTGAGACTGCCGCTGCGGGAAAAGAACGACTTTATCCTCCTGACTATGACCTCGGGCTCCTCCATCCGGCCCTTGCCGTCCAGACCGCTGGCCAGCTCCCCGGATGCCGCCTCGATAATCTCCACTCCGCGTGCCCGGAGTATATCCATGGACTCCTGAGTGGCCGGATGCGCGTACATATCCAGGTCCATGGCCGGAGCGGCCATCACCGGACACTTGGCGGACAGATATGTCGTCAGCAGCAGGTTGTCGGCTATGCCGTGCGCCATCTTGGACAGGGTATTGGCCGAGGCCGGAGCTATCAGATACAGGTCTGCCCAGAGACCCAGCGAGACATGACTGTTCCACTGTCCGTTCTCCGGGTCAAAGAACTCGGTGAGAATAGGATTGCGGGACAGGGTCGCCAGTGTCAGCGGGGTTATGAAATGCTTGGCGGCGGCGGTCATCACCACCTTCACCTCCGCTCCCTCCCTGACAAGGAGACGTACAATATAAGCCGCCTTGTAAGCGGCTATACTGCCTGTAATACCCAGAAGTACGTGCTTTCCTCTCAGCATCGGAAGATACTATTGCTGTTCGTCCACCTTACGGTAATAAATCTCGCCGTTGCGGAACTCCTCAATAGCTACAAGAGTCGGCTTGGGAAGTCTCTCGTAGTGCTTCGAGATCTCTATCTGCTCGCGGTTCTCGAAAGTCTCCTCAAGAGTGTCGGCATAGTTGGAGAACTCCTCCAGCTTCTGGCTGAGCTCCTGCTTAACGTTGGCGGAGATCTGATTGGCCCTCTTGGCGATAATCATAACTGTCTCGTAGATATTGCCGGTAGGCTTTGCCAGTTCCGAGAGATTCCTGGTAATAGTGTTTGTAGGTACCTGTTTGATTTCCATCTTATTTCTTATTTAAAATATTCTGAACCTTGGCTGCGAGTCCGTCCAGTTCCTTACGGTATTGCGACTCCGGGAACTCGCTCACAAAAGTAAAATACTCATCCGAGAACGTGACATACCGGTCACGCTGTCTGGCAGCTACACTGTTCACCGCATACTTGTACGCGGACATCACGGTATAGTACATGATGTCCTCACGGTAGACATTGTCCGCGTCCTCCTTGAGCACCAGCTTGAGCGCATAATGGGCCGCCTTGTAATCCTCGATGGTATAGTAAAGCCTGGCAGACTCATACTCCTTGCGGTCAAGCCGTTCCTCAAGGTCCTGTATCATGGCGTAACACTGGGCCGTATAGTCATTCTCGGGATAGTCTATAAGATAATTGTTTATAGCAGCCAGAGCCCTGTACGTGGGCGTCTGGTCCAACTCATACCTATACGTGCTGCTGTAGAGGCAGTCCAGATACATAAAACGCGCCTTGTCCGTAAATGGACTTCTGGGGAAAATCCTTATAAATGAGTCAAACGCCTGCTCGGCCGCAGCCATATCACCGTAACAGTAATGAGAATACGCCGTATAATACTGCACAGTATCATCCTGCGCGGTACCGCTGACCGCTATCTTGAGGGACTCAAACATGGATGCCGCCTTGGCATACTTTCCGGCATCGAACAGATCGAACGCCATCTTGTACTTCGCCGGGATATCATGACTCTCCAGCATCAGCTCATACTGGCTCTTACATGACTGAAAAGCCAGCAGCATGACTGCTGAAAGCACTGCTGCGACAACCGACCTGAACGGGACATTTCTCATATCATTCATCTTTCCGAACTTACAAAGATACATATTTATTCTTAATATACGCTTCCAATCTGTATCCCCACACTAAAATTATCGCCATAGCCCATCTTGCCAAAAGCAGCACCCACCACGCAGCACCTATGGACGCAAGCAGGAATAAGTCCTCCAAGTTGCTGTGACTGATGCCGATATGTAGATTGAGGCCGTTTATATCCGCCTTACGCAGCTTATCATTTCCGGCCTCCTCTATCATAGCAGCAGCCCCATAGGCAAGGCCGAGCGTATTGGCTATGATCCACAGCACCGAACATCTGGCCGAAAGGCCGAAGACCCTCATCACCGGTCTCAGCATCCGGGATATCAGCCTGATTATCCCGAACTCGGCCAGCATGGCCTGCAGAATATTCAGGGCAAATATGATAATCAGCATCTTGGGGACCAGCACACACACGTCCATGAGCCAATCCAGCACCGCGTCCCGGAACACAGGTCTTCCGGCCACGGCATCCATGACCGCAGCCTCGGATACAGTCTCCGGAAGCAACAGATTCAGAACGTATGCAAGAATTATTCCTGAAAGAGTACGCACCAGCACCATCAGCAGCGCAGGGCTTCCCGTCTTCTTCTGCACGGCCGTCTCCACTATCATATTGTGCGAGCACAGCACCATCACACCGAGTATCGTCACAGCCCTCGCGTCCAGATCCAGGGCGACCGCAGCCGTAACTGCCGAATACATATTGACGAAGTAGCCCGAGACATAGGCCAGGGCGGCCTCTCCCGGGAGTCCGAAATGCACGAACAGAGGCGACAGGACAGCTGACAGCCAGTCAATGAATCCGAAATACCCCAGCAGCATAATGGCAAAGGACACCCCCACCGTGATCTTAATCATCCACAGCGCGGTCTTAAGTGTGGACGGCAGCACTTTCCTGACAGCTGCGGCACACCTTTGTCTGAATCCGGGGACCTCCACTTTCGGGCTCTATTTCAGGTTCCAGTGACGGGTAACTTTCCGCTCTATCGGGCCGAATATCCACGGGCGGATAAGAGGAGCGAACAGCCAGCCTATCTTGTTGATCAAGCCCGGGATCCTGCCGGAACGGCCCCGGAACATCATGTTCATGGCCTTGCGGGCAGCTGTCTCAGGCCTGATCATGATGCCGAGTCTGCGGGCCAGACGGCTGTACTTGGGCGGCAGACCCAGCAGAGGCGTATCCACCGCTCCGAAATAGATGGCGGAGACATTGACTCCCGTCTTCTGACATTCGGTCCTGAGCGCACGGGTGAAGATGCGGGTAAACGACTTGGTCGAGGCATAAGTGGTGAGAAAAGGAAATGGAAACCACGCGGCCAGGGAAGATATGTTCAGTATATAGCCTCTGCCGCGCTCCAGCATCCCCGGCAGGAAATACCTGCAGAGCATGGCCGTAGCATGGTTGTGTACCATGATAATGCTGCTCACCTTCTCAGGCGGCATGTTGCGGAAATGCATCGGATGCAGCATCCCGGCATTGTTGACCAGCACCTCCACCTCGGCCTCCGGCCTCTGCTCCCTGACCGTATCGAAGACTCTCCGGGGAGCGTCCACCGCCGACAGGTCAACGCCTACCGACAGGAAATCCAGGTCGGGATACTGCCCGGCCATATCGTCCCGGACGGCATCAGTCTCGTTCTGGAAGAGAGCCACTATGATGACATTGTAGCCCTTCGCGGCCAGAATCCTGACATATTCCAGGCCCATACCCGAGGAACCGCCGGTGACAAGGGCATATTTATTATGACTTGACATAAAATACCTGAATTGAAGTCCGCAAATTTAGAACTTTTATCGTATCTTTGCTCCTACATCAACACAAACACTTACTATTATGGCATCAATCAAAGGAACAAGAACCGAAAAGAATCTTCTCGCCTCATTCGCCGGAGAATCCCAGGCCAGAGGCAGATACACCTACTTCGCAAGCGTGGCCAAGAAAGAGGGCTATGAGCAGATAGCCGCCATCTTCCTGGAGACAGCCGAGCAGGAGAAGGAGCACGCCAAGAAGTTCTTCAAATTCCTCGAGGGCGGTATGGTAGAGATCACCTCGACATACCCTGCGGGAATAATCTCCACCACTCTGGAGAACCTCAAGGCCGCCGCCGAGGGCGAGAATGAGGAATGGACAGTCCTCTATCCCGAGGCCGCCAAAGTGGCCAGGGAAGAAGGTTTCACAGAGATAGCTGTGGCATTCGAGATGATAGCCAAGGTCGAGGCCGAGCACGAGGCCCGATACCGCAAGCTTCTCGAGAGAATAGAGACAGGTACTGTCTTCGAGCGTGACGGCGAGATCTACTGGCAGTGCCGCAACTGCGGATACGTACACAAAGGCAAGAAAGCTCCGGAGAAATGCCCTGCATGCCAGCATCCCAAGGCATATTTCGAGCCCAAGAAAGAAAACTACTAAGGCAGAGCAGCTCTGCAAAATAGTAAAACCGCTCGAGTATAATCTCGGCGGTTTTTGCTTTATATTGCGGAGAGGGAGGGATTCGAACCCCCGGACGCTTTCACGTCAACAGTTTTCAAGACTGCCGTAATCGACCACTCTACCACCTCTCCAATCCAATATGTTATACCTACTCTTTCAAAAGGAGCGCAAAGATAAGTATAATTTCCCAACCCACCAAATCTCATGCCTTTAATTTAAAAGGGCAGAGTCAACGAGCAAGTGCAACACAAGACAAAATTACAACAAAAGTCTAAAGAACTCGTCCTTTGGCGTAGAAA
>CALVDI010000038.1 GCA_944326225.1 uncultured Bacteroidales bacterium
TCAGCCGGAGGAGTGGTACAGATAAACTTCTATCCCAAGTTCATCGACAGTGATTTCGCTGATGAGAAGTTTCTCAGACTCAGTGAGGAAGGGGAGAAATGGCAGGAACTTTACCGTTCGGACCTATACAATGAGGTATACCGCGACAACTATTTCCGGATAATGGATGAACTGGCTGTCTACCCGGCTCCTTCCGTAAAGCGGGTGGCGGACCATATTGACCATGCCGTGGAAAAAGCCGGGGCTGAGCATGTCGGCCTGGGATCAGACTTTGACGGCATAGAGATAGCGCCGGAAGGACTCCGGGATATCTCCATGTACGGCAACATAGCCGTGGAGCTGCGGGAACGCGGTTACCATGAGCAGGACATAAGAGGTATAATGGGTGGTAACTTACTGAGAGTCATGCACGAAGCACTTCGCAAAGCACAGACCTCAGCAGATTGAGGGCACTGCCGGCAAAGCGCTGGATATTGGTGCTTCTGTCGTTGTTGAATCTGAACATCCGGGACAGGACTGCGGTCTTGCCCGGACGTTCTGCATCCGGATACGCCACTGCTACCCATACAGTTCCTACCGGCTTGTCCTCGCTTCCTCCATCCGGCCCCGCAATGCCGGTGGTGGATACCGCGAAGTCCGTATTGAGAGCTTTGCAGACTCCCAAAGCCATGGCTTCTGCACATTCACTGCTTACGGCCCCATGCTCAGCAATAGTATCGATGGGTACGTTTAATATATTTTCTTTCACGGAGTTATCATATGAAGTAACTGATCCGTAGAAGTATTTGGAAGCACCTGGCATAGCGGTGAAAAGGGAGGCCAGGAAACCGCCGGTACAAGACTCGGCCACCGACAGGGTCCTGCCGTTCTGAACCAGTTTCCGGGCTATTATTGACTGCAGGGTATCATCGCCCTCGCCGTAGACGGCATCTCCGATTATGGGCATGACCTTCGCGAATTCCCGGTCTATGCGTTTTATCTCCTCGTCCCTGTCGCCTCCGTATATGGACAGCCTCAGTCTGACTCCGGTAAGAGGGTTGGGCAGGTAAGCCAGATGCATATCCGCAGGCAGAGCATCCTCCCAGGGTCCTATCATCTTAGCCAAAGAAGACTCAGCTATCCCGTAAGTGGTTATGGTCTTGTGATATATGCTGTCAAGTGCAAAGTGGCTGCGGATATCCGCCATGACATCCGGCAGCAGTCCGATGGCCTCGTAAGGCACTCCCGGCAGGGAATACAGTACGGGACAGTGGGCGAAAGCAGTGGACGGGAAGCGGAATATCATACCGGGGGCCGTACCTTTCCGATTGAGCATCACCTCGCAGGTGTCAGGCACGACAGCCTGGGCCCGGTTGATGTCAGACATCTCTATGCCCCTGTGCGCCAAGATCCTCTCGATTATCTGCATCTGACCCTCGTGGAATGTGTCGCCACAGCTTCCCGAGAGTTCTGCCAAAGCCTTCTTTGTGATATCGTCTTTTGTAGGGCCTAGTCCGCCTGTAACTATTACTATATCAAAATTATGCAGTAATGACTTAATGCTTTGCTTTATGTCGGTTCCGTCGTCGGATATCGATACCATCCGGCATACCTTGACACCTATCTTATTGAGCTCTACAGCTATTGCCGAGGAATTGGTGTCCACAATCTGGCCGATGAGGATCTCATCACCTACAGTACAGATGGCGGCTGTCTTCATATTGCAGGTCTATTTATGTGATTTAAGATATTTCAGAATCTTCCGGACGGCCCCAGGTCCGTTGTAGATAAACCCGGTATATATCTGTATCAGAGAGGCTCCTGCGTCCAGCATCTCCTTGGCCTGTTCCGGACTCATAATACCGCCTACACCGATGATCGGCAGTATTCCGCCGGTCTTGTCGTGAATGTGCCTGACCATCGCCAGGCTGCGTTCATACAGCGGCTGGCCGCTGAGCCCTCCGTTGCCTATGGCCTGTACTTTTTCCGGGTCGGATACAAGGCCTTCTCTGGAATTGGTAGTGTTTGTGGCTATGATACCGTCCAGCCCGGATGTAAGCGCCAGCTCCACTATACGGTCAACGTGGTCGTATGGTATGTCGGGGGATATTTTGAGCAGGATAGGGCGGTAATCATCATAGTATCTTCTGAGAGTTAGCAGGCGGTCCACTATATCAGCCAGATAGCCTACGTCCTGCAGTACGGTGAGATCCTTGACATTCGGGCACGAGACATTGACAGTAAAGTAGTCCACATAGTCGTACAGTAGCGAGAACGCCCTCTCGTAATCCTTGTAGGCCTCCTCATTGGGAGTAACGGAAGCCTTTGCTATATTGCCTCCTATTATAACGTTGGGCCTGTGTTTCTGCAGTTGGGATACGGCGTATTTTACGCCTTTATTGTTGATACCCATCCTGTTGATGATGGCTCTGTCTTCGACCAGGCGGAACAGCCTGGGTTTGGGATTGCCTGGTTGGGCTTCAGGAGTCAGGGAACCGATCTCCACGAAACTGAATCCGAAATTGCCCATGTCGTTATAGAACTCTCCGTTCTTGTCCAGGCCGGCTGCAAGGCCTACAGGATTCCTGAAAGTGAGCCCGAATACGTCCCTTTTGAGCTCTCCTTCTTTGTCGCGCACTCTGAAAATGGCGCGTATTATGTTCTGGGACAGAGGTATATAATGTAGAAAATGCAGTATTCTGAATGTGATGGCGTGCGCTGTTTCCGCAGAGAAAGAGAAAAGTATACGTCGTATTAACCTGTACATAGTATCTACTGTTGAATCAATGGCAAATATACGCAGAAGCCGAGTGCAATGCAAATGAATTTATTCATTTTGCACTGCCGAGGCGCAACAGTATATGCGGCGAAGCCGAATTGCGCAGAAGCCGAGTGCAATGCAAATGAATTTATTCATTTTGCACTGCCGAGGCGCAACAGTATATGCGGCGAAGCCGAATTGCGCAGAAGCCGAGAGGAGAGCAAATTTATTTGCTCAACCGAGGCGTGAACAGTATATGCGTCTATTTAGGTGGATAAAATTCCTGAAATGTTCCGTCAGAGTAGAATAATGTGATCCGTCTGACCTCTTTGGCGGATATCCTGGGCACTGTGCGGGGTTCTTCAGAGTCTTCCGGAATCATCTCAGCATCATTATCATCCATAATCTCCTGCGGACTGCTGATGTCTATATGTCCGCTCTGTCCGGAAAACAAGTCTCCGTTGTCGGACGGCAGGGGAGATGCCGGCTGATCCTGTTCACGGAAAGGCTTGCCTTTGCCGAGGAGGAACCAGTCGGGATTGACAGACGGAAACTTGAGCAGAAATTTCTGGATAAACTCAAAACTAGGCTTGTTCCGCCCTGAGAGGATGTGCGAGACATTGGCCCTCTGTATCCCCATTATGTCCGCAAATTGAGCCGGCTTAAGCTGTTCGAGCTCCAAAAATTGTTGTAAACGCCTATTCATATTTGTTAATTTTTACAGTTACAAATGTACACATTATTTTGTTAACAAATAAACTCAAGCAGAAAAGAACAAATGTTAACATATTAGTCCGGATTTTTATCTGGTTTGATAACCAGAGTATTATAATATGCACCACAATTAAATAGATACTATATATAGACTTTAATTAACAATTGATAACTAGTATATTATATATTATATAGTATGATTTCAAGCAGCATAATCGTGACAAATCGTACGATCTGCTGCCTGACACTACTTATTACAACTCTAGATAAATTTGTGTAAATAACTGATTATACGTATGTAATATAAAGTAAAAACACAGCATAACAAAAAATTATTAAACAATTATAGTCAGAATTTATCTATTTACAAATGTCTGCGAAATACGTTTACAAAACTACTCGTACTGAGTGTTGATAAATTATTAACAAATGTAAACAATTTTGGAAAAACGATTATTTTGAGATGGCCTGGATATTGTATAGATTTGCATCGGAAAGTCCGTTAAAACGGCTAAAAACGCATAAAGATGGCAATACCCGAAATCAATATTTCTGACTATACCTACGATCTTCCTGAGGACCGCATTGCCTCCTATCCCGTGGCTGAGCGTGATGCCTCAAAATTGCTTATATATAATAAAGGTGTCATTTCCGACACAGTTTTCTCCCGCCTGCCGGAGATAATTCCATCCGACAGCCTGATGGTCTTCAACAATACCAAGGTTGTTCCGGCCAGACTCCTTTTCAGACGGGCCACCGGGGCCTTTATAGAGATATTCTGCCTTGAGCCTGCTGAGCCGGAGGATTACAACCTGTGTTTCGCCTCTACCTCGACCTGCGTCTGGAATGTGATTGTAGGAAATAAGAAAAAATGGAAAGGCGAGCCGATAAAGTTGTATTTGCCTGAAAATCATGATGCTTCACTGGAGGCTATGGATTTGGAAGCTGTATTGGAGGGGGAGTCTGACGGAAAGGTCCAGGTGCGTTTGCGCTGGAGAGGCGGAGAGCCTTTCTCAAAAGTCATGGAGATGTGCGGAAAGGTGCCTATTCCGCCTTATCTTCACCGTGATTCGGAAAGTATTGACACAGAGAGATATCAGACTTTATATGCGGCATACAGGGGCTCTGTGGCGGCTCCTACGGCCGGTCTGCACTTCTCGGACAATGTCCTGAAAGGGCTGGACGTGCGTGGAATAGAGCGGGAGAATGTGTGTCTGCATGTGGGCGCGGGTACATTTCTTCCGGTGAAAAGCGAGGCGATATCCGGCCACACTATGCATTCCGAACCGTTTTCCATATCATTCGATACTTTGAATAGAATATATAACAACCTTGGTAGTAAGGATGTTATAGCTGTAGGTACAACCAGCGTGAGAACTTTGGAGTCGCTCTATTGGCTGGGAGCCGACTGTGCTCTGTCGGGAGCAGCCGACTGGACTCCATCGCCTGTCGGACAATGGGTTCCGTATGAGTCAGGAGCAAAGGATGTGCCGGTTAAGGATGCTTTCGGCGCATTGCTGGAATATTGCGGGCGGAATAATCTGGACCGCATAATCGACCGGACCAGGATCATCATCGTGCCGTCATACCGTTATAAGGTGGTAACCAATCTGATAACCAACTTCCATCAGCCCAACAGCACGCTGCTTCTGCTGATAGCGGCCCTTATCGGAGAAGACTGGAGAAAGGTCTACGCCTACGCTCTGGAACACGGTTTCCGTTTCCTCAGTTACGGGGATTCCTCCCTGCTTATACCCCGCGTATAGTTTGGCGGATAGGGCTTTTTTATGTACATTTGCCACTATGAAAGCTTTTTAGAATGAGGAAAATAAAAATAGTAACGGTTCTGTTGTCGTGCATTCTTGCATTCCTTGTGGCTGTGGGAACTTTTACTTTCCGCAGGGCCGGCAATGATTTTCCTACTGAAAAAGCTGTTCAGGATCTGAAGATTATATCATCCAAACCTCATTCCGTACTGCATCCCGAAGAGAGAGAGGCGGTCAGGAACTATCTCCATGACCGCCTGGAAGAGCTTGGAGGCAGTCCGGAGATACTCCGCTATGATACTGTCGCGAATGTCTACTGCCGCTTCGAGCCGGTCGGCAGGGATACTTCGGACTCATACCTTTTACTGGTGGCGCATCTGGATTCCAGATTTCCTGAGCAGACGCCCAAAGGCACTGTATGTTCATATGGTGCAGCAGATGACGGATATGGACTTGTAGTGATACTTGAATTAGTGCGGGGTGCATTGGAATATGCCGCTGACTGGAATCAGGGACTAAAAGTCCTGTTCACGGACTCGGAAGAGAGAGACCTGGACGGCATGAGGTGTGCGCTGGAGAGAAGCAACTCTCTGTTTGACAATGTCGGGCTGGCCGTCAATGTGGAAGCCAGGGGGGTGAAGGGCCCGGCCCTGCTGTTTGAGACTTCGGGCGGCAATGCCGCTTTAATGGACTTTTATACAGACTATGCGCATAGTCCGTACACATATTCCATGACCTCGGCTGTATATGAAGTGATGCCCAACTATACGGACTTCACTATGTTAAAGCCGCTTTTTCCGGGTTATAATTTCTCTGTGATTGACAATCTGCACTACTATCACAACGACAGGGACAATTTCTCCAATATTCATCCTGAGTCCATTGCACACTACGGAGTGCAGCTCGCGCCTATGCTGAGAGAATACCTGACAGGGAAGCAGTATTCTGACCCTGAATATTTCAGAAGTGATGACAGCCGGATAGTCTTTACTGTTCCGGGACTGGGAACGTTCAATTTTACAAGGACAGGCTATTATCTGCTCAACGCAGTGGCTCTGGCCCTATTCGTGCTGACTATGAGTCTGTATGCCGCCATAGGCCGGGTGAGGATGCGCAATGTGCTTCGCAATTCATTGACTGTCACCTGTTGCGGCGTCCTTTTGGCGGCAGCGGTTACGGGTGTGGTTTACGCTGCGGCGCGGCTGTCCGGAGTGCCGTTCTCGCTTTTCTCCACCAAATTCCTTACCTGGGACTGGATTCTGTCGCTTGTGGTAGCCGGTCTTACAGCCTTCCTCTATATACGGTTTTTCGTATCAAAAGTCCGTAAGTCGGACAATTTTGTATTTGAGCACGTGCTGGGGCTGCTGCTGGTGATGCTTGTGCTCTCCGCAGTGCTGCTATTTACGGTTGGAGAGAATTTCTTCCTGCTGCTGCCGGCTCTCTGCGCTGTAGTGGCACTGCTGCTGCACTTGTTCGTGTATATGAATCTGATGTCTCTTCCTGCGTTGCTTCTGGTGGAGATTACCGGGGTGTCCTTTCTGTACAACCTCTATACAGCGTTGACTGTAGGCTCCTTGGGGATTGTTATGTTTTTGGCATATTTTTATTTAATCATAGCGGCCTCCCTTGTGAGGTGCTTTATGTATCAAAGAAGATAAGATGGGCAAAGATTATTCCAATATCAGACCTTATGATGACAGGGAGACTTCGCAGGCGCTGAAGCGTGTTGCGTCGGCTCCTGAGCTTAAAGCTATTTCAGACTTTATTTATGGCCCCGGGCACGAGGAGGAGCTTCGTGACAGGCTGCGTAACCTGGACGGGATATATCAGTTCCAGGCATCTGTGATGGCCGGAGTCATACAGGCCATCATAGACAAGACTTCGGCAGGACTTACCGTAGAGGGGCTGGAGCATATCCGGGACGGAAGGAAGCATATGCTCATCTCCAACCACAGGGATATCATCCTGGATCCGGCGATTATCCAGCTGGTGCTCTTCAACCATCATATTTCCACAACAGAGATAGCCGTAGGAGACAACCTCATAGCCAATCCGCTGATTGAAGACATTTTTCGCTCCAACCGCATGATAAAGGTCGTAAGGGGAGGTACACCGAGGGAGAAATATCTCTCGTCATCCCTTCTGTCGTCGTATATGCGGGAGAATATTACCTCGGACAGGTGCTCCGTATGGATAGCGCAGCGCAACGGCCGTTCCAAAGACGGGCACGACGCTACCGAACAGGGCCTGCTTAAGATGTTCGAGATGAGCGGAAGCGGGGACTTTGTCAAGGACTTCAGGGAACTGTCGATACTTCCTATAGCCATATCCTATCAGTATGAGCCGTGCGACTTTCTGAAAGCCAGGGAACTGTATATCTCCAGAAGGGAGTGGTATGTCAAGAAGCCCGGAGAGGACACGATAAGCATACTGACCGGTGTAAGGCAGGATAAGGGCCGCATAGCGTTTCATTTCTGCCCGGAAATCACTGAGCGGGAACTGACTGAGTGTGCCTCATACGAGAAGAACGAGCGGTTCAAGGCCCTGGCGGACATCATGGACGGCAGGATCTGCGGCAGTTACCGTCTGTGGGATACCAACTACATAGCATACGATATGCTTGAGAAAGGAGAGGCCTGTGCTTCCGAGTATACGCCTGAGAGCCGCGCGGTCTTCCTTGAGCGCATGAAAAAGGGCCTTTCCGCCATAGTGGAGAAAGAGCCCTGTATCGATATGGATGAGCTGACGGAGATATTTCTCTCTATCTATGCTAATCCTGTACGTTCCGTACGTGCACGTCAAGCTGGGGATAGGGGAACGTCATGCCCTGCTTAGGGAAATCCTCGTAGATGAGCTTGTTGATGTCAAAGTACAGGCCCCAGTAGTCGCTGTTCTTCGTCCATGCCCTGGCTGTCAGGATGATGGCGCTGTCTCCGAGCTGCGAAAGGGCTGCGAAGGGAGGTTCCGGTGTGTTCAGAACCCTGGGATCCTTGCTGAGATAGTCTTTCAGCAGCGCGATGCCCTTTTCCGCATCATCTCCGTACGATACGCTGATGTTCCAGTCTACGCGCCTGAGTTCGGATGTGCTGTAGTTCTGGATGTTGCTGTTGGCGACGGAGCCGTTGGGCAGATGCACTATCTTATTGTCCACAGTGTGGATCTGGGTGGAGGTGATGTTGATGGCATCCACTGTACCGCTGAAGCCATTGGCATCGATATAGTCTCCGACCTTAAAAGGCTTGAACAGCAGCAGCATCACTCCGCCCGCAAAGTTCTGCAGTGTACCGCTCAGTGCCATGCCGACAGCCAGGCCGCCGGCGGCCAGAAGAGCTGCGAACGTGCTGGTGGGCACACCCAGGATGCTTACAACCACGATAAACAGAATCACGGTCAGGGATATGTTGACGAAGCTTACCGTGAATGTCGCCAGGGAAGGTTCTACTTTTCTCTTTATGAATACCTTCCGGAGAAGTTTCTTTACGCGTCTGATAATCCATGCGCCCAGCAGGTACAGGAGTATTGCCGCCAGGACTTTCAGTCCCCATTTGATAATGCTTTCAGAGACGGATGAGAAGATTTCCTGTCCGCTCATGGAAGAGAGTTTGTGGATAGTCTCGCTGATTTCCACCGCAAGTGTGTCGGATGGATCAGGTGTTAAGTCTATTTGTGGTATCATAAAATTGATATTTGTAATAATATTGGCAAATTTACTTAACTTTTATTACATTTGCTAATTGAAAATTTATAAATACTATCTTTGATGAAAAAGGAAATAACACTGGATCAGGCCGTCTCAATGGTAAAGGACGGCATGACCGTCATGGTCGGAGGTTTTCTGGGCGTAGGCGCTCCTCTCCGGATCATGGACGCGCTCGCAGAAAGTGGAGTCAAGGACCTGACTGTCATCTGCAACGACACGGCGTTCCCCGATAAGTCTCTCGGAAAGCTGGTCGTCAACAAACAGATTAAGAAACTCATTGTGTCACATGTCGGTACCAATCCCGAGACCGGCAACCAGATGAATGCCGGAGAACTGGAAGTGGAGTTCTCGCCCCAGGGTACTCTCGCTGAAAGGATTCGTGCCAAAGGTGCTGGCCTTGGCGGAGTGCTTACCACAACCGGCATGGGTACTCTCGTAGCCGAGGGTAAGCCCGTGGTCAACGTGGACGGCAAGGATTATCTGCTGGAGAAGCCTCTGGGAGCCGATATCGCTCTGCTGGGCGCATCCATAGCCGATGAGTCAGGCAATCTGGTGTACAAGGGCACCACTCAGAATTTCAACCCCGTAATGGCCATGGCTGCCGACCTCGTGATAGTGGAGGCCGAGAAGGTGGTTCCCGTAGGGGAGATAGCTCCCGAGGCAGTTCATACCCCGGGTATTTTTGTGAATTATATCTATAAAAGGAAGTAACAATGGGCGCAAAATCACTTATCAGAATGCGTATGAGCTGCCATGACGCACACTACGGCGGCAATCTTGTGGACGGAGCCAAGATGCTCCAGCTTTTCGGAGACGTGGCGACTGAGCTGCTTATCATCAATGACGGAGACGAAGGCCTGTTCAAGGCGTATGACAATGTCGAGTTCATGGCTCCCGTATATGCAGGAGACTATATCGAGGCCGAGGGTGAGATCGTGTCGGTGGGCAATACCTCCCGCAAGATGGTCTTCGAGGCCAGAAAGGTGATAGCACCCCGTCCTGACGTGTCGGATTCGGCTGCGGACGTGCTCGCAGAGCCTATAGTGGTCTGCAGGGCAAGCGGTACATGCGTGGTGCCCAAGAAGTGTCAGAGGAAATAACAACATCACTGTCTTTATATGGAAAAATTGATAATCACCGCCGCCATCTGCGGTGCCGAGGTGCTCAAGGAGCACAATCCGGCAGTTCCTTATACCGTGGAGGAGTGCGTCAGGGAAGCCAAGTCGGCCTATAATGCCGGAGCATCCCTCATCCATCTTCACGTGCGTGAGGATGACGGTACGCCTACCCAGAGCAAGGAGCGTTTCAGAGTCATCATCGAGGCCATCAAGAAAGAATGTCCCGATGTCATCATCCAGCCTTCTACAGGCGGAGCCGTGGGCATGACCAACGACGAGAGGCTTCAGCCCACCGAGCTGCTGCCCGAGATGGCAACTCTTGACTGCGGTACTCTCAACTTCGGTGGAGACGATATCTTCGAGAATACGGAGAACACCATCAAGTATTTCGGTCAGAGGATGATAGAGCGCGGTATCAAACCTGAGCTCGAGGTCTTCGACAAGTCCATGATCGAGATGGCCCTCAGACTGCACCGCAAGGGATATATCCAGGCACCCATGCATTTTGACTTCGTAATGGGTGTGAACGGAGGTATCGGAGGAGATCTCCGCGACTTCGTCTTCATGCGCGGCAGCATACCCGCTGACGCCACATATACTGTGGCCGGTATCGGCCGCTACGAGTTCCCTCTGGCAGCGGCAGCCATCATCGACGGAGGTCACGTCAGGGTGGGCTTCGAGGACAATGTATACCTGAGCAAGGGTGTCCTGGCCAAGTCCAACGGAGAGCTGGTGGAGAAGGTGGTGCGTATCGCCCGCGAGTTCGGACGCGAGATCGCCACACCGGCCGAGGCACGTAGGATACTGTCTCTCAAACCTCTTGAGTAAATATTTAAAACGAATTAATCAACTATCTTAAAATCACAAATTTATGGCACAGAAACACGGAAATAAATACGGAGTTCACAGAGTAATTTCACCTAAGGGAGTGCTCCCTCAGCCCGCTGACAAGCTGGACAACAATATGGACGAGATCTACGACAATGAGATACTCATCGACGTACAGACCCTCAATATTGACTCGGCTTCTTTCACCGATATCTCCAACCGCGCCGGCGGTGACCCCGAGAAGATCAAGGAGATAATGCTGGATATAGTAGCTAAGCAGGGCAAGCACCGCAATCCCTGGACAGGTTCGGGCGGAATGCTTCTCGGTACTGTCGAGAAGATAGGCGATGCCCTCAAGGACAAGATCGACCTCAAGGAAGGCGATAAGATCGCAACCCTCGTATCCCTGTCCCTGACACCTCTGCGTATCGACAGGATCAAGGAAATCCGCGCTGATGTGGACCAGGTGGACATTGACGGTAAGGCTATCCTCTTCGAGAGCGGTATTTACGCCAAGATCCCTTCGGACCTGCCTGAGAAGCTTGCGCTCTCAGCTCTCGATGTGGCCGGAGCTCCCGCCCAGACAGCCAAGCTCGTCAAGCCCGGTGATACAGTCCTGATTATCGGTGCCGGTGGCAAGTCCGGTATGCTCTGCTGCTACGAGGCCAAGAAACGCGCCGGTGTTACCGGTAAGGTTATCGGTCTCTGCCACAGCGAGAAGAGCACCAAGAGACTTCAGGCTCTCGGATTCTGCGACTATGTGTTCTCGGCTGACGCAACCCAGGCAGTACCCGTACTGGAGAAGATAGAGGAGCTTACAAAGGGCCAGATGTGCGACATCACCATCAACAACGTGAACATCCCCGACACTGAGATGACATCCATTCTCTGCACCAAGGACACCGGTCTGGTATACTTCTTCTCCATGGCCACCAGCTTTACGAAGGCGGCTCTCGGAGCCGAGGGTGTCGGCAGCGATGTCACCATGCTCATCGGAAACGGTTACACCAAGGGTCATGCCGAGATTACTCTGCAGGAACTCAGGGAAAGCGAGGAACTCAGAAAGATATTCACGGAACTCTACGCCTGATAGTTTGCTATGGAAGACCGTTCGCGTAGAAAAATACTGTTCCCCGAAGTTACGGACGAGCAGTGGAATGACTGGAAATGGCAGGTCAAGAACCGTATAGAGACTCTTGACCAGCTTAAGAAATACATTAAGCTCACTCCGGAGGAGGAAGAGGGGGTCCGCAAGACCCTCTCCACCCTCAGGATGGCTATCACTCCTTATTATCTGTCGCTGATTGATCCGGACGATCCTCACTGTCCTATCAGAAGGCAGGCTATACCTACGGCAGCCGAGACATTCCAGGCTCCCGAGGACCTACTGGACCCCCTGCACGAGGACGAGGACTCTCCGACACCCGGACTGACCCACAGGTATCCCGACAGGGTGCTGATGCTCATTACCGACATGTGCTCTATGTACTGCCGTCACTGCACCCGTCGCCGTTTCGCCGGCCAGAAAGACGCAGAGTCTCCCGGAGACAGGATTGAGAAGTGCATCGAGTATGTGGAGAGGACTCCCGTGGTCAGGGATGTGCTTCTCTCGGGCGGAGATGCCCTGATGGTCAGCGATGCAAAGCTGGAGTACATCATCAAGAGACTGCGTGCCATACCTCACGTGGAGATTATCCGTATCGGCTCCCGCACCCCCGTCGTATGTCCCCAGAGGATTACCGACGACCTGTGCAACATGCTGAAGAAGTATCATCCGATATGGCTCAACACGCACTTCAACCATCCCAATGAGGTTACTCCCGAGTCAGCGGCCGCATGTGCCCGTCTGGCCGATGCGGGCGTGCCTCTCGGCAATCAGTCCGTGCTCCTGCGCGGAGTCAACGACTGCGTGTATGTCATGAAGCATCTGGTACATGAGCTCGTGAAGATGAGGGTGAGACCTTATTATATATACCAGTGCGACCTGTCTATGGGACTCGAGCATTTCCGTACCCCTGTATCGAAGGGTATAGAGATCATCGAGGGCCTCAGGGGACATACCTCCGGTTTTGCGGTGCCTACTTTTGTCGTGGATGCTCCCGGCGGAGGCGGCAAGACCCCTGTGATGCCCCAGTATGTCATCTCCCAGTCACCGGGCAAGGTGGTTCTCAGGAATTTCGAGGGTGTGATTACTACATACACAGAACCGCCTGAGTATCATTCGGAGTGCCATTGTCCCGACTGTGAGGCCAAGGCCAGACTTGAGGGTGTGGCGTCGCTCCTGGAGGGCGAGAAGATGACTATCGAGCCCACTGTCCTTAAGAGAAGGGAAAGACATCACAGCAAATAATATTGACTAGATGCCATTTGTCCATGAACTGTTGAACTATCGGAGTGTGGCGGTCGTCGGTATGGAGAAGAACTGCGGCAAGACAGAATGCCTCAATTACATCATCCGCCGTATGCCGCTGGACGGGCGCAGAGTATGCGTGACATCCATAGGACTGGACGGAGAGAGGACCGATCAGGTCACACGGACTCCCAAGCCGGAGATAGTGCTCCGCGAGGGTATGTTCTTCTCGACATCCGAGACTCATTACCGGGCCCGCAGGATGGTGTCCGAACTGGTGGATGTATCCGATGAGACTACAGCTCTGGGAAGACTGATAACTGCGAAGGTGGTCTCGGAAGGAAAGGTAATCCTTTCGGGGCCTTCTTCGACAGCTTCCCTGAGAAGATG
This sequence comes from uncultured Bacteroidales bacterium, assembly GCA_944326225.1. Taxonomy (GTDB): domain Bacteria; phylum Bacteroidota; class Bacteroidia; order Bacteroidales; family UBA932; genus Coprenecus. Next base: position 13,607 of record CALVDI010000038.1, read on the forward strand.
GATGGACGGCTTATCCGGTTTCGGAATAGACCTTACGATAATAGACGGAGCGTTGTCGCGCAAGAGCAGCGCGTCCCCGGCCGTGAGCGATGCGATGGTCCTGGCGACAGGTGCCGCGCTTTCCTCCAGCCTTTCCACTCTGGTGGACCTTACGGCGTTCTGCGTCGGGATGATACGTCTGCCGTTGGCTGAGACGCATCCGGACACGGCCCGTTCAGTGACCGTATCCTCCATGGCTCCGCACGTGGAGATATGCGAGGATACAGATAGGGTGGATGTAACGGGGGCTCTGACAGACAGACTGCTGGCCCGTCTGACACAGGACGGGGGCCTGGACAGATACGAGGTCGTGGTGGAGGATTTCACCAGGATATTCGTCACTCCGGGGCAGTACCGCAGTTTTGTACGTGCCGGCGGACGGCTGAGAGTACGCCGGCGAACAGTGTTGTTGGCCGTATGTGTCAATCCGCTGGCTCCTAACGGTTATCGTCTGGATTCGGAACTCTTGTGCGCAAGACTGTCCGACAAGTTGCAGATACCGGTGTACGATATAAAGAGACATGAAGCTTAGAGACATCATAGACTCGCCCTGCGGTCTCAGGTATATGATAGAGACTCTTCCGGTCGCTTCCGGATACTCTCTCAGATACCTGATGGACTCATCATCCTGCTCCTGCGAGGAGGATGTCCAGGATGCCTATGCGGTACTCGGGAGCTTTATGCCCGTAGCATCCGACGGCAATCTGACAGCCATGCTCCATACGGAGCTGTGCGGACTGAAAAACATATCCGGCACTCTCGACCGGACTGAGTCAGGGGCTACTGTGGATGATATAGAGCTCTTCGAGATCAAGCATCTCATCATGCTGGGCAGGAGAGTGTCCTCGCATCTGTCATCAGCGGGTCATTCAGGCCTCTTTCCCGAGATGCCGTCCCTGGAAGTTCCGCTGTCAGTGCTTGATCCGGACGGAAACAATATAGCTTCGTTCTATATCTACGATTCTTATTCGGAGGAACTTGCGCGTCTAAGGCTTCTTATCTCCAGGGAGAGCAATCCCGATACAAGGGAGAGACTCATGCAGCAGGAGCAGGACGAGGAAAGCCGTATCAGGGTCCGTATATGCGATGCATTGCGGCCTTTTGTTCCTGAGCTGAGAAAGCTGATGGAGTCCCTGGCTGTCCTGGACATCAGTCTGGCCAAGGCCGTACAGATGCGGGAGATGGGGCTGTGCATACCTGAGATATCTTCATGGACTACTTCATATAAAGGCATGTATCATCCTTATATTAAGTCTATCCTGGAAAAAGACGGCAAGGAATTTACTCCCATAGATGTCTCGTTCGGAGACAGACCGGTGGTCATAATCGGTGCCAATATGGGAGGAAAGACAGTCGTACTGAAGATGACCGCCCTGTGTCAGTATCTCTTCTCATTCGGCATGGGCATACCGGCAGAATCGGCACGGATAGAGCTGAAGCGACGGGTGTTCTTCATATCCGGGGACGCTCAGGACATGACGGCCGGTCTGTCCTCGTTTGCTGCGGAGATGACCGCCATAGACAGTGCGGTCCGCGCTTCCGCAACAGACGGAGCCGGTATGGTGGCTATGATCGACGAGCCGGCGCGGAGTACCAATCCTATCGAGGGGACGGCTCTTGTCGAGTCGCTTGTGGCACTGCTGGGCCGCAGAGGAGCTGCGCTCCTGCTGACCACGCATTACAATGTTTCTTCCGGTGACTGTGACTGCCGCAGGCTGCGTGTGACCGGAATAGTGAATGGAAAAATGAATTACAGGCTCTGCCCGGCCCCGGACGGGGATGTACCCCACGAGGCCCTCAATGTGGCTGAGTCCTTGAATATTTCCCCTGAATGGATAGGGGAGGCAAAAAAACTGTTGAAGTATGAATAGCAAATTAGGATTAGATTCTAAGAAAGTGGCATACGCCAGGCAGCTCGCTGCCGGTGTCGCTGCCGATGTCCAGCGTTTTGTGGACGGTTATACCACTGTCGCAGTGGAGAGAACCCTGTGCCGTCTGCTCGGAATAGACGGAGTGGACGCCAACTCGGTGCCCCTTCCCAATGTGGTGGTGGACAGTCTCAAGGCTGCCGGAGTCCTTGGAGAAGGCGCGTTGTTCTATGTGGGCAATGCCATGGTAGTTACCGGGAAGACTCCCATGCAGATAGCAGAGGAGATCGCTGACGGCAAACTGGACATTACAAAATTGGAAATCCGCCCCAAGGCTGAGATAGACAAGGCTCTCGAGGCCCCGATAAAGGCCTCTGTGGAGAAAATCAAGGCCCGCAGGAAAAGGCGCGAGGACTATATCGAGAAGATAGGAGAGGGTCCCAAGCCCTATATCTATGTGATCGTGGCTACGGGCAACATCTACGAGGACGTGGTGCAGGCCGAGGCCGCCGCACGTCAGGGTGCCGACATCATCGCCGTCATCCGCACCACCGGTCAGTCCCTGCTGGACTATGTGCCTTATGGAGCCACTACCGAGGGCTTCGGCGGCACTTATGCCACGCAGGAGAATTTCCGTATCATGCGCCAGGCCCTGGACAAGGTGGGAGAGGAGGTAGGACGCTACATCCGCCTGTGTAACTACTGCTCCGGCCTGTGTATGCCCGAGATAGCCGTAATGGGTGCCTTTGAGGGACTTGACGTGATGCTCAATGATGCGCTCTACGGCATCCTGTTCCGCGACATCAACATGCAGAGAACGATGATAGACCAGTTCTTCTCGAGAGTCATCAACGGATTTGCAGGGGTGATCATCAACACCGGAGAGGACAATTACCTGACCACTGCCGATGCCGTCGAGGCCGCCCATACCGTGCTTGCCTCTGACATTATTAACGAGCAGCTGGCCCTCATAGCCGGCCTGCCTGAGGAGCAGATGGGACTCGGACACGCCTTCGAGATGGACCCCATGCTGGAGAACGGCTTCCTGCTGGAGCTCGCCCAGGCCCAGATGGCCCGCGAGATTTTCCCCAAGGCTCCGCTGAAATACATGCCCCCGACAAAGTTCATGACCGGAAATATCTTCCGTGGCCATATCCAGGACGCTCTCTTCAATATGGTGGGCATCTGGACCAACCAGGGTATCCAGCTTCTGGGTATGCCCACCGAGGCCATCCATACACCTTTCATGTCCGACCGTTTCCTGTCCATCGAGAACGCCAAGTATATCTTCAACAATATGAAGAGTATCGGCGACGAAGTGGAGTTCAAGGAAGGCGGCATCATCCGCACACGCGCCAAGGAGGTGCTGGACAAGGCCATAGAACTGCTGGAGAAGCTGAACGAGGAGGGACTTTTCACAGCTTTGGAGAAAGGTATCTTCGCCGATGTCAAGCGTCCACGCAACGGAGGCAAGGGACTCGACGGCGTGACCCCCAAGGGGCAGAACTATATGAATCCGTTTATTAAGATAATGTTAGGAGGAAAATAATATGAGCGGCGGTTTATATTCAATGGAGGAGAAGGATTTTGACAAGAATCTGAACCTCAAGGCAATCAAACCCTACGGGGATACAATGAACGACGGTAAGGTGCAGCTCAGCTTCACTCTTCCCGTTCCGGCCGGAGACGAGGCTGTGGAGGCTGCCAAGCAGCTTATCAAGGCCATGGGGCTGAATAACCCTCAGGTGGTGTTCTACAAAGAGCTTACCCCCGGTTTCACATTTTTCAACTGCTACGGAAGCGCCACTCAGACAGTGGACTTTACAGCCATACACGTGCCTAAAGTCGAGTCCAATGTCATGGACATGCCCGCAACCGACGAGTATATCCGGGAGAATATCGGACGCAAGCTCGTTATCGTCGGTGCAAGTACCGGTACGGACGCGCACACTGTCGGAATCGACGCTATCATGAACATGAAGGGCTATGCCGGACATTACGGACTGGAGCGTTACGACATGATAGAGGCGTACAATCTTGGCAGTCAGGTGCCCAATGAGGACTTCATCGCCAAGGCCGTGGAGCTCAAGGCCGATGCCCTGCTGGTGTCCCAGACCGTGACCCAGAAGGACATCCATATCAAGAACCTGACCGAGCTGGTGGAACTGCTGGAGGCCGAGGGGCTGCGCGACAAGGTCATCCTGGCCTGCGGAGGTCCCCGCATCACCCATGAGCTGGCCAAGGAACTGGGCTACGACGCCGGTTTCGGCATGAACACATACGCCGATGACGTGGCCTCGTTCATCGCAGAGGAGTACGTGAGAAGACACAAGAAACAATAATCACTAATATTCAATACAATGGACAAGAATCAGATCAGAGAGGTGATAGCCCGCAGGGCTGCCCTCGAACTCAAGGACGGAGACGTGGTGAACCTCGGTATAGGTCTTCCCACGATGATTCCCGATTTCCTTCCCGAAGGAGTATCCGTTATCCTGCAGAGCGAGAACGGACTCGTGGGCATGGGCCCCACACCCAAGCCGGGAGAGGAGGATCCGGACTTTATCAATTCAGGCGGCGGATATATTACTGCTGTACCGGGAGCGTATGCCTGCAGCTCCCTCGCCTCGTTTGAAATTATCCGTGGCGGCCATGTGGACGTGACTTTCCTCGGAGCCCTCGAGGTGGACGAGAAAGGAGACCTGGCCAACTGGATTATCCCCGGCAAGAAGGTGCCCGGAATGGGAGGCGCCATGGACTTGCTCGTGGGTGCGAGAAAGGTCATCCTGACCATGGA
>CALVDI010000039.1 GCA_944326225.1 uncultured Bacteroidales bacterium
GGCAGGGCGGAGAGTCCCAGCCTTGGAATCATCGACTCAAGGAGTGTCAGGACCTCCCATCATATTGATGGTCAAAGAGGAATAGACGGAAACAAAAAGATAAAGGGCAGGAAGGAGCACATAGTGGTTGACACACTGGGGCTGCTCATGTCAGTGAGAGTCCATCCGGCTAACGTCCATGACAGCGTAGGGGCGGAAGAGGTGTTCGAATCCATGAGATACAAATTCCCTGGGCTGAAACGGATTCTGGCGGACGGAGGTTACAGGGGCGAGACTGTCAGGAACACGGTCATGAGACTGCTGCATTGCGACCTGGATGTCGTACTCAGGTCTGACAAACGGACGGACAGATTTGTCCCCATGCCAAAAAGATGGATTGTCGAGCGCACTTTCTCATGGCTCGAGAACTTCAGGAGACTGACCATTGACTATGAATACAGGGCCGATACGCACGAAGCCATGATGCATATCGCTGCCATAAAATTATTTTTGAATAAAATTTAAACAGATTCATATCTTTATTTATTGTAAATTTTATTTTCTCAACAGATTCTTAAAGTTAAATTTTCATAGCTCTAACTCTTTCATGCAACTCTGCCATTTTCTGCATAAGCGCATCAAACTCTATAGATTTGCCATAAATGAAGAAACGCCTCATATCGGCATAATCATCTCGCCATGCTTCCATAGCCGATTCCGGTATCATAAAGTTGATGGTTGATGGGGCATGTAAATCATAGTTTACATACTTCAAAGCATTATAAGTTTTACGATGTTGAACAATGGCATCATAAAGTTTTCGATTCGACAAAGCTTCTTCTCCATATTCTGTATCCATCAACTTTTCTAAATCATACAGATGTCGTGACATTCGTACGCTCCGTGGTTTTTCTTTTTGGAATTCTTCCGCCAAAAGAAACAGCTTCTCAAGGAATGTACGAGTAGGAACTACAGTCCTGACAAAACTTTCAGCATCAGCATCTTCGCCATCAAAACTATCGCCTATCAAAGAACTTATGTGTCGTATCTCTGTTGGCTCATCCATTGAAAGGCAACTGATTTCTATCTTTACACGAGGAGGAATATAATTTATTGAATCTTCAAGAATTGACGGGTAGTGCAATAGAATTACACTAGGATCTTTGTCCGAATCTATTAGTCTCCATTCTCCATTTTTATCTTGTTCTTGAGATACATTCTCTATACTGTAACCAGAAACTCCCATTTCTTTCAAACGGGCATCTAATTGTGAAGAAAGGGTCTCGTGAATATATGCTCGTGCCTTTTTGCGTAATTTCTCCCGCTGACTTTTACTTGTTCCCTCAATACCAAAGAACGAATGATTGATTGCCAAATCAATGTCTTCAGAGAAACGCTCTATGATATTAAAACCTTTTGACAACGATGTTCCGCCTTTGAATATCAAAGAATCACGGCAATCTGTTTGGAATAATGCCTTCAGCGTAACTGTTACCCACCAGTCCTTTTCTATAGCTACCTGATTAACGCCAGGATGTCCAACCTCCGTCTGCTGTAACATTGCTAAACGGTCCACTATCTCATTGTTTAACCACAGTTTTCCCATAATTTAAGTTCCTTTTAAGCGGTTAGCATTGGTTTTATAATTCGTTTCATCCATGCAGGCATCATATCTACATCTTTGATTAAAGTCTCCTTATCTGTTTCTTTTGATATCAATTGTCGAATTATATTCAATTCACCTTCTCCTATATTCTCCTTTTTCAGAGCCTTGAGTGCTTGAACAAGTAGTGAAATCAGGCGGGTACCATAACAGAAGTTCTTGGGGACACCTCTTTTTAATACTACTTTCCTATTTGATATAATTATTGTTCTTTCACTTCCAGTAGTTAGAAATGTATAATTCATTGGTACTTGAGTCGATAGCCCTAATGAATTCAATGCAGTCATACCTGATGGTAACACCTTTGCATTATCTCGGACTGCAATTGCCTGTACAACTTTATCGACCGAAGGAAGTACAATACCGAATCGACTTTTTCTTGGCTTGGTATATATTCCATGTGCAATTTTAACAAGTGTACCGTCATTTGTCAATTCAGTCAAAATACTACCAACAAATTCTGTATGATATTCAGGGAAGTCTGTACGAAACAGGATGCAATCTTCAGGCATCGCTTCTATACGTTGCTTGAGAGTAGTACTATCTATAGAATTTTCATTAGCCATATCACCTTTGAATTTTTGATGATTTTTCAAATGCAAAGATACAGAAAGAATTCAAATAAATAATAAATTACCAAGTAATTTGTTCGTTAGCCATGGAAATATATTTTGCAATGGCAATAAGAATGCTACTTCTTTATATGAAACCGCTTTTCTTATCGGTGTTTCAATTTTTTCGGTAAATCGAAAAAGAATCGTACTTCTTACACTATTTTGCCTCTTGAAAAATAGAAACAACGGGAACTTTACGGTACCAATACATAAAATTCCCGTTATGGCATTACTGATTATCAGAATAATAAATTTCAGATTTCGGTTCAAGTGTGGAGCTGTTCCGCTTATCTACAAAGAGGTTCTGACAAAACCTTGAATCGGATAAACGATGCAATACCCCACACTCGAATAGATATGGGGTACGGGTATAGAAAACCCATTCCATTATCTAAACAAGAATGAGTGCTGTTCGTTGTCCTCGATTCAATTGAAACTGTCAGATTTCTTTGTAAGGACAGTGCGAAAACACTTTCAACATGTCTTGTCCCACAGATTGCTCCGTAAGACGATACAAAGATACGAAAGTTTTCTACAAACAGCACTCAAATTGTGGTGTATTGCACCTAAATATTAGTCAGTTGTGGGTCTGGAGGGTCTATAATGGGGTATATTTAAAGGATGCGTATCTCCAAAACAATTCCGGTCAATCTCAGAACCAAGTTGGAAGTCCATCTAAATAGGAATGACAGAACTTTCAAAATCTTCCTTAGATATACCCTCTAAAAATCTTGTCAGTCAAATTATGTATTGACATCTAATAGTATATGAGACAAAGAGACTCCCAAATCAATCCCAGTTCAAATCGGAATCAACTTGGAAGTCCCTCCTGTCATCTGCAAACATCCTCACCTCATCCCATCTGCTCGGCTATCCTCTGAATCACCCAGTCCATGTAAAGAGCCTGTCCAGATGTCTGTCTGCCCCACCAACAGCAACCGTATGCTGCCAGTATCACCTCTCCGTTTTCTTTGAGTAGTTCTGCCATATAAGGTGTGACTAACCACCATTCCAAGACCTCGCTGTTCTCATCAAGGTTCTGGAGACTGTCCCAGATGCTTTCGTCATGTCTCATAAGTTCCTCTATTACAAGATTCTGTCCGCAGAGTATCATCTCATCTGCAATCTGCTGTGCCGTCATGTCTTTAAACGAAAAATGCCGCTCCTTGTGAGAACGGTTGGTTAAACAATAGTCTCGGTAATGTATGTTGTCTTAGTTCGTTTATTTTGAATGTATGCAGGTTGATATTTCGGGAGTAGTGCTGTCTTTAAAAGGATATCTCCAATGCAGTACCTGTCGGGAGTACCCCAGTATAGTTGTCACTTGAAATGGATTTCGTTTTTTCTCGAAGTATGTGCGGGGGTGCTTTGGATAGATACTATGTCCGTGTGCTCAGCCTGTATACAAGAAACCCTCTCACATTGCTGCAAGAGGGCTAAGTTTAAAATGCTATTTCTTGAACAAATCCGAATGAGTGCCAGTACGGGCCAGTTCAAGTATCTGCAACTCGTTGTTGTCGGTCTTTCTGTATATCAGCAGCCAGTCCGATTGGATATGACATTCCCGATATCCGATATAGTCCCCTTTAAGCGGATGGTCTTTGTTCTCAATCGGCAAAGGGATATCATTCGCCAGTTTCAGAACAATGTCGTTGAGTTCTTCTTCCGGCAGATGTCTGCGTCTTGCCAGTTTTACATCTTTCTTGTACTGGCTGGAGAGGATGATTTTACGTTTCATCTGATTGCTTCGAGATATTCCTCAAATGTATTGCACACTGTTCCCTTGCCATCCTCCAGTTCCTGCATGGCCTTTCTCGTTGTCTCATTGGGAATCTCGTCTATCACTCCCAGATATCTCAGATAATTGACAAGCCCCTTGCCTGCCTTTGTCCTCTCGTTTATTGTTATTGTGTAAGTTGCCATATCTACCTCCTTTGTTATTGTTCTCTGCAAATATAGTGTTTTATACTGTAAATGCCAATTCCGTACCGGTTTTGTCGACTAAGCCCCACTTTCTAGACATGTCAAGGCAATAAAAAAGCACCTGCGGAAATCGCAAGTGCTTCTAAGTCAAGTAGCGAGACCCAGGATTGAACTGGGGACCTCATGATTATGAATCATGCGCTCTAACCAGCTGAGCTATCTCGCCATCATTTTGTTGAGCTACCAGGAGTCGAACCTAGATTTACAGAGCCAGAATCTGTCGTGCTGCCATTACACCATAGCTCAGTGGAATCGGAGCGCAAAGGTATATAATTTTTGGAAAATACAAAAATTTTTTGCGCAAACCGATTATGCCGGCCGGCTGAGGCTATTCCCGGATGACCTGTACTTCGTTGTGCAGGCCGAGCTTGATGATGGAAGATGCCTTGCCGGTGGCGTTCTGCTCGCAGGAAGGATCAACGGTGAAGTCCACTGCGGTCTTGATGTCATCGGTGATATCAGCGTATCTCTTCGGAGCTGATGTGCCTGAGACATTGGCCGATGTGGAGACGATGGGCTTGCGGAAAGCGCGGAGCAGCTCAAGACAATACTCGCTCTTTGGAATCCTGATGGCAATGCTGCCGTCCTCCGCCGTTACGTTGGAAGCCAGGTTGATGCCTTCCGGGTAGATGATGGTCAGGGGCTTGTCGCTCAGGGACTCGACGGTGACGGCCATCTCGGGAATCTCCCGGACATAGCGGCCCACCATGTTCATGTCTCCGGCCAGGATAATCAGGCTCTTGGAGTCGGATCTCTGCTTGAGCGCGAAGACTTTTTCTACCGCCGCCTCGTTTGTGGCGTCACAGCCGATTCCCCATATAGTGTCGGTGGGGTAGAGAATGACACCGCCTGCTTTGAGTACGGCAACTGCTTTTTCAATCTGTTCTTTCTGTATCATTGTTCTTGCATTTTTCATTCATGTTTATCTCCGTTATTACCGGATAATGGTCCGAGTAGTCTCGGCGGAGAGTCTTGTGTTCAAGCACATCAGCGTTTTCAGGGACAAATACGTAATCAATCCTGAGGAGAGGCCATAGTATGCGGTATGTGGCTCCGAAACCTCTGCCTGCTTCCCGGAAAGTGTCCTTGCGTCCGTTCCGGAGACTGCGGAAACAGTAGGATACCGGAGTGTCATTGACATCTCCGCAGATGACTGCCGCCAATCCGCTCTCAGAAATATTGTCAAGCAAAGCCCGTACCTGACTGCCTCTGCGGGAAGAGGATTTTTTAACTTTTTCGTGTGCCTGTGCGAATTCGTGCGAGAACTCGTCATATCCTCGTCCGATTTTCTTTATGATGGATACGATGGAGATGTTGTTGGACTCCAGATGCACGTTGTACAGACGGAATATGTGGTCGGACAGTTCCATGTCCGCATACAGCGCCATGTTTGTGCTTCGGGGAAAATAGATGTGCCCGCTTTCTCTCATGGGCAGTGTGCTAAGTGTCACGTTCCCGACGAAATCTCCGTTGCGCAGGCGGTAGAAATGATGCGTGCGGTACCGGTATCCGGGGAAGAGTTCAGGAATAGACGCAGTGTCCCGGACCCGGAACTCCTGAAAGGACACTATCTGCGGCATCTCGGTCTCAATCAGCGAGACGACATCCTCCAGGTTCTGTTGGGGAGTGCCGTCTCCGGCCCTGAAACCGCCCACGTTCCAGGTCAGGACTTTAATACCGTCGGTGTCCGTGATATCCGGTTCATGTCCGCCTATACGGAAGAATGAGCCGGCGAAGGCAAATGCCGGCGCTATGGCCGCAAGGGATATCCATGCGGCAGAGGACTTTCTGAAAAGGGCGATGATAAGAAGCAGGATGTTGAGCAGCAGTACGGGTATAAAGTAAAGTCCGAAGAAACCGGCTATCGGCAGGACCGCCGGATCAATCAGTACCGATGCGTAGCTCAGGTAGAGCAACAGGCAGAATACTGTCGCGACTACCTTGTAGGATATGCTGAGAAATGTCGTTTTCCCCTTGCTCATCAGGAGTACAACCGGTTCTTTTTCTTCCAGTAAAGAATCATTATAAGGCCGAAGATCATGCCTCCGAGATGGGCGAAGTGGGCTACGCCGCTGTTTGTGCCGGAGAGGCCTGAGAGCAGTTCGATGGCTCCGAAGATGATGACCATCCATTTGGCCTTAAGGGCGATAGGTGGAAATATGAACTGCAGTACGTTGTTTGGGAACATCATTCCGTAGGCCAGCAGCAGACCGTAGATGGCGCCGGAAGCACCTACTGTAGGCACTCTGTTGACTGTCGCTTCAACAAGACCTGGCATTTCCGCGAAAGCAATCTGCAGGTACATGACCAGCTCGTTTATGAGTCCCGCACCTATGCCGCAGACCATGTAGAACAGGAAAAATTTCTTTCCGCCCCAGTAGTTCTCCAGTACGCTTCCGAACATGTATAGGGAGAACATATTGAAGAATATGTGCCAGAATCCTCCGTGCATGAACATGTAGGTTATCAGCTGAAACGGCTTGAAGAACGGTGACGTGAAATAGAACAGCGAGAATGTCTGGTACATGAACTGCTGCGCGAACATGGTTGCGATAAACACTATCGCGTTGATGATTATAAGGTTCTTGACTACGAAAGGCAGTCCGGGCCGGTAGTATCCGTAATTGCTCATAAAAGTTTCTCTATATCTTCTTCAGTCAATACTGACATGCACTTTCTTCCGGAAGGGGATATCTCCGGCTGCGCGCATGAAAACAAGTTGTCTACCAAAAGTCGTGCCTCATCTGCTGTGAGCCTGCCGTTTCCTGCCGATGTGGCAGCCGCTGAGGCGAGTCTGCGGGCCATGGCCTCTCTCCGGTCGGCTTTCATAAGGTCTGTCGAGCCTGTCTCCAGCAGGATGGACAACAGGTCGTCGACCGATGCCCTGACAGCATCCTCATCAGTGCCGAATCCTTCCGGAAGGCCGTTTACAGATACTGAGGTGCCGTCTGCCGGAGATATGTCGAATCCCAGCTGCAGCAACTGCTCTCTGTCCTCTGTTAGCAGCGAGAATCTTTCTGGAGTGAGTTGAAGTACGCATGGAAAGAGGACCTGGTGCGAGATGGGCGAGGAGTTGTCCAGTTGCCTGAGATATCTTTCGTAAAAGATCCGTTCGCGTGCTCTGCGGATATCCACTATCATCAGGCCCGAGCGCAGTGTGGTGGCGATGTATCTGCCTGATATCTGGATGATACCGCATCCGGAGACGGATGTGCCGCTGTCCTCGAAGATCTCTCCGTAACCGTTCACGGCAGACGGTCTTTCATTATGTCTGTACGTTCTGTCTGTGTCGGGAACCGGCAGTATGGGATTGTAGTCGGTATGTCGGGAGGAAGTGAAGCGGCTGTAGCTTCCCGTATAGTTGAAACGTGACGGAGCAGGGATGTCCGGGAGGGTGTCGTGGTCGAAATCAATAGTAGGTATGAATGAGTTACGTCCCAGGGATTCTTTCACGGCGGCGGTAAGAATCTCGAAGATCTCGGTCTCGTTCTCGAATTTTACCTCAGTCTTCGCCGGATGTATGTTGACGTCAACATTTTCCGGGGTGGTCTCGAAAAAAATGTAGTACGACGGATATGCTCCTTCCGGTATCAGTTTGTCATAGGCCTTCATGACGGCCTTATGGAAATATGAGGAGCGGAAGTATCGGCCGTTGACGAAGAAGAACTGGTTGCCGGCGCTTTTGCGGGCATCGGAAGGGTTGCCGACGAAGCCTGAGATGTTGATAATCCTGGTGGAAGTCCTGACATCTATCAGCTCCTTCGCCATGTCCTTTCCCTCTATCTCCAGTATCCTTTGCTTTAAGGTATTGGCTTTTTTGAGGTTGTATATGTCCTTGCCGTTGTGGACCAGTCTGACGCTGATCTCGGGACGGCAAAGGGCCACGTGGGAGAACTCCGAGACTATCTGCCTGAACTCGGTGCTGTCGGACTTTAGGAATTTCCTTCTGGCAGGAAGGCTGTAAAAAATGTTGCGGACTGCGATATTGGTGCCTTCCGGCATGGCGGCCTCTTCCTGTCCCGTAAATCCGACCGGGGTGAAAACAGTCTCGGTGCCGGTGTCCGTACCGCGTCTGCGTGTCCGCAGGGTGACTTCAGCTACTGCGGCTATTGAAGGCAGTGCCTCTCCTCTGAAACCGTAGGTCATGATGGAAGACAGGTCGGCGGCTTCCGATATCTTGGATGTGGCGTGCCGCTCAAAGCACAGTCTGGCCTCTTCAGGGGTCATGCCGCAGCCGTCATCGATGACTTGAATGAGTGTTTTTCCGGAGTCTTCGATGATAATGCTTATGTTGCATGCTCCGGCATCGACAGCATTCTCAAGCAGTTCCTTTACTACAGAGGAGGGCCTTTGAACGACTTCTCCGGCTGCTATAAGATTGGATATGTTTGAAGGTAGAATTTTCAGCATCAGGATCTATCAGCGCATGGACTCAAGAAACACCGTGAAATATTTTGCAAAATATATAAGGAAAGCGAAGAATATGGCTACGGACACCAATCCTATGATGCGGGTCAGGTTTTTGTTGAGGGAGCCCCTGCGGTTGTTGCGGACCTGCTCCTGCAGTCTTCCTTTTATATACTTTCCGGGCTGGTAGCTTTCGTCCTTCCATTCTTTTCCTTCTCTAATGGCTTTTTCCCTCAAAGCTTCCTGCCGTACCGCCTCGCGGTGCTCTTTCCTCTCGTCATAGTACCTGGGCTCGTAGTGGAATACCCTGTGTGACGGTGTCTTGAAAAAACTTATGTTCATATCGGTATGCGCTTTTGAACAGACAAAAGTATATAAAAATACTGAATAATCATGACCAATCGGCAAATTTGCCGTTTTGTAATATCTCGGATATTTGATTTTGACTGTTTTTTTTCGAAGTTTGTACTTTGAAATATCTGAATATTGGATGGCTATGATGAAAAAAATGATGATTTTTTGTGCGCTGGGCGCATTGACGTTATTGAGCAGTTGTGATAGATCGGGCGGAGATACTCCTGTTGTTGAGGATCCGGAGATAAATATTTCAATCGGAGAGGTCTTGGTGGCTGCAGAAGGAGGAGAGTATGAGGTGCCTTTTGAGATCCTTCGCTCTCGGGAAGGAGGAGATGTCGTGGCAGTTCCTTCTTCTGAGTGGATTACGGAATCCGTCTGTGCGGATGGAGTTGTGGTTTTTGAAGTCTCGGAGAATCTGCAGACATCGGAGAGGAGGGCGTCTGTAATCCTGACTTACTCATATGGGGAAGACCGGAAAACAGAAGCATCTTTTGAAGTTGTGCAGGAGGCTGCGCCGGCATCGGATATGGATTGGGATATAGTGATAGACGCATCGTATTCGGATGCTGTATATCTTTCAGACAAAGACGGCGTGATGGATGTCAGGATGGTTTTTACGGATATGGAGGTGAGTGCAGACGGCAAGGTTACTCCTCCCGGTGCCATGCTGTATGTCGAGGCACTTATGCCGTTGGATGAGATGGGTGGTCTGTACGTGGGTGAATACAGCATGAAGGACCCTCTCCTGAATGAGGCAGGTACTGTATATGCCGGTCAAGTAGTGGATTACGGCGGGACTCCTGTTACCTTGGGCACATACGTGGTGACAGTTGATGAAAATTCTGTTCAGAACACATTGCTCGTGGTGGACGGTACTATGAGAATTCAGGAAACCGAAGGTGCCTACTGGATAGTCTGTGAGTTTGTGACCGAGGACGGTCTGCGGCTAAGAAGCAGTTATTCCGGCTCTTTGACGGTCAGGAATGTGCCGGGCCCCTTTTCAACATTGACGGGGGATTATACCCTTGATCTCTCCAACGCGGTGGGTACGGCCAAATATTTCGCTGACTTATACGGAACCGGAGGAGCAAACTGGTTTATTGAGCTCAAACCGTCCGACGGCAATACGGGAGACGGTTTGAATATAGATCTGGTCTGCGAAGCCAGGGACTTTACTGACGGAATATCAGCAGGAACTTATACGGCAGCGCCGGGAGACAGTCCTGTGCCCGGAGAATATCTGCGCGGTACGATGGATACTTATGGACTGTATGGTACCGTGTACATGGGAGAGTATTCATACGGATATCCTGATGCTTATGCTCCTGCTGTTTCCGGGAATCTGGAGGTAGTGCGCAATCAGGACGGTACTTATACCCTGAGATTCAGTTTCACTGACGATAAGGGACATGTTTGGGACGGACGCTGGACAGGTACCCTTGAAATGTCCAATTCAAGACCATAGTAACACTTAACAATAGAGAAACGATGAAAAGACATTTGATCTGTATTCTAGCCGCAGTAGCGGCAATCCTGTATGTGAGTTGTAAACCGGATGAGAAAGATGTGCCTGGCGGAGGGCAGTCGGTTCCCGAAATAGAGCTGCAGGTCCGTGGAAATATGGATTTCCCGTCGGAGGGTGGAGTCATTTCTGTTCCTTACCGTGTGATAAATGCGGTGGACAACGGTACTGTGTCCGCTGACAGCGGGGATGGCTATCGGTATCATGCGGTGATGATGAGGTAACTGTCGAAGTCGCTTCCAATGACGGACTTTCGGACAGAAAAGGAACGGTGTCGGTATGCTATACTTACGGAGAGGCCGGAGATACCGTCATGGCGCACTTTGATATAGTACAGCTCCCCGGAGTGCAGGAATCCGACTATGACTTTGAGTTTGAGGCCGCATATTTTTCCGGGACATATTTTGGAAATATCTATGGTCAGAACGGAGAGCACTGCTTCGATGCGTATCTGATGGACAAGCCCATGGACGGAGATTATTTCGCGGCAGGCACCACCGCCTATCTGTTCGATATATTCACGACGGCTCCCGGGGACAGCAAGAATCCCCGGCCGGCTCCCGGAGTTTATACTCTCGGAGAGCTTTATGCGACTGTATCCATGACATTCACGCCGGATCTTTCGGGCAGGGCGGAGAGTCCCAGCCTTGGAATCATCGACTCAAGGAGTGTCAGGACCTCCCATCATATTGATGGTCAAAGAGGAATAGACGGAAACAAAAAGATAAAGGGCAGGAAGGAGCACATAGTGGTTGACACACTGGGGCTGCTCATGTCAGTGAGAGTCCATCCGGCTAACGTCCATGACAGCGTAGGGGCGGAAGAGGTGTTCGAATCCATGAGATACAAATTCCCTGGGCTGAAACGGATTCTGGCGGACGGAGGTTACAGGGGCGAGACTGTCAGGAACACGGTCATGAGACTGCTGCATTGCGACCTGGATGTCGTACTCAGGTCTGACAAACGGACGGACAGATTTGTCCCCATGCCAAAAAGATGGATTGTCGAGCGCACTTTCTCATGGCTCGAGAACTTCAGGAGACTGACCATTGACTATGAATACAGGGCCGATACGCACGAAGCCATGATGCATATCGCTGCCATAAAATTATTTTTGAATAAAATTTAAACAGCTTCTTAAAATGGCAATTTGTCAAATTGCCGAATGGGTATAATTTTTATTTGTCCCATGTGGACAAAAATGCGGAATTTTCGTATTTTTGCATAACATAACCATAATATTTTACGCAATGAAAAAATTTTTTACAGTATGGCCGTCGCTGGCCATTTTATTTCTGTTGTTCTCTTGTAATAAAGACAACGGAAGGGAAACCGGGCCTTTGAAATTCGAACTTTCTTCTACGGAAATGTCCGTTTCAAATGAGGGCGGTCAGTATCAAATGCTTTATACGTTGGAGAACCCTGTGGACACGGCATCTGTACGCGCATCATGCGGGGAATCCTGGGTCTATGGATTTATGGACGCCGGCAATGCAGTGACTTTTTTGGTAGCTGCCAATGAGTCGGATAGTGTGAGGACTGCTGATGTAGTCGTTACATATATGGATGTGACATGTGAGTTCACAGTAACCCAGGAAGCGTCACCCGTACCCCCGGCCCCGTCTTTTGAAATAACCATCAAGGACGTGACTTATAACAGCTGCTCCTATGAGGTGATACCTTCTGACAAGGAGATGACCTATATTCCGGACAGGTGCAGTAGGCTGACTTATTGGGATCTTTTTACACCAGAGGAAACCCCCGATCGTTTTATTCAGGAGCAGCTGGACTACTTGCAGGGTTGGTCCGATTACGTCGGCATAAATGTCTCGGATTATATTTCTCAGCTGATTGAGCAAGGTGACCTGACTGACGGGCTGTTCGACAATCTTGAGGCCGACAAGGAATACGTGCTCTTTGTGTATGGGATAAATACCGATATGGAAGTGCTCTCGGGCCTTTTCTGGGAGTATTTTAAGACTGAGGACGTGACGCCGTCCGACAATGAGCTGAATGTTACTGTCACCAACATTACGACAAATTCAGCCGAGTTCCACGTTACGACTACAAATGACGATCCATATGTAATCGGGGCGGACCTTGCGGCAAACTGGGCCGGTAAGACCAACGACGAGATCTTGGAAGTGCTTACCGGAGATTCATATGATGTGTCCAGAAATGTTCAAAGCGGGGATTATGATGCTGGTTTCTGGAATCTGACATCAGGAACGGACTATATCTGTTTTGTTTTCGGATTTGATGCAGGAAAGGCGACGACAGAACTTCAGGTGATTCCATTCACTACAGAGTCGGTTCAGGGGTCTGAGTTGCAGTTCATAGATATCGAATACGGAGATGCCTTTGATGTTGACGATGTTATTGCAATGTATGGTGATGAATATCCTGTAGTAGAGGAATGGTTTACTGCCTGGTATGGAACGGGCAGAATATATCTGCCTATGAGAGCCGTCGTTTCGGAAGATGCAACTGAATACTTGTGGTCATTCGACTGGCAGGACCTGTCTGATCCCAATCAGCACAGTGACGGAGAACTGATAACGATGCTTACCGAGTGGGGAATGGCTGTCTCGTATGAGGAATATGATGCATTCTTCCCGGATTATAATTCTATAGGAACGGTATTCGGGGTATGTATTGACGAGGACGGGACATACGGTCCGGTATATAGAGAGACCATCTATATTACTGAGAATGACATAACACCCGCGTCAGAATTCCCGATTGAGGAGTTCGTAGCGTCTCACAGCAGCCGATAACGCGCAAAAGCCGCATCAGCGGCCCTTGAAATGAGAAGTGGCCGGGCAGATTCAATCCTGCCCGGCCACTTCTATTATATGTTAGGTGTAACTGGTTTAGCCGCAATGATAGTAGCGTCTTACGAGCTCCATCATAAGGCCCTTGTCGCGTTTGACCTCCTCGCGGATGTTGGCGTCGTTGTAGGCGCGGAGCATGGCGATGCGGCCGTCAATCATGCTCTTTGAGAACACGCCTTTGGCCTCATAAAGGGCTCTGTTCTTATCCAGCTCGTCAGCTGACTCGGCGCATGACGTAGGCAGCTGGGCCAGAGAGTTGAGTACGGCGGCGTTCTTGGCATCGTGTATATTGACATCGACGTATGTCTTCTCGGCAATCTCCAAGGCATTGGGCAGCTCGAATCCGATACGGGCTGCTGTCACAAGGCCGGCCAGCATCAGGTGTATATCGGCGGAACCGTCACCTGAGCGCAGCTCTACAGTCTGCTTGTCGGGCATCACGATGTCGGGATTCTGGGGCAGGCCGTTGGCGATGGCGGACATGTCGCTCTTTCCTGTCCAGCCGAGGGGTACGCGCACGAGTACGGAACGGTTGCGGTCACCCCAGCAGATGCTGGTGGGAGCCTCCTGATGAGGCACGAGGCGGAAGTACGATGTAGGGTTGGCATTGCCGAAGGCGGTCAGGGATGAAGCGCAGGTCATATAGCCGGCGATGGCCTTGCGGGCCTCGTCGGAGAGGCGGCCGTCCTTAAGCATCACTGAGTGCTCGCCGTTCATGATGCGGGTATGGAAATGCAGTCCGCTTCCGGCCTTGCCCTCAGTGATCTTCGGAGCGAATGTGATGTCAAAGCCGTACTGCCATGCCAGTGTGCGGAGAATCCACTTGGCCATCACGAGCTGGTCAGCTGCAGACTCGACGGGCGATACGAGGAACTCTATCTCGTTCTGCTCGTACACCTTGCCGTCCAGAGTGAAGTTGCCGACCTCGGAGTGGGCGTACTTGATGTTGCCGCCGACCTGAGAGATGAGCTTCATGGCCTCGGTGCGGAAAGTCTCCACTTTGGTGAAAGGAGTGGACTCATGATAGCCGCGCTGATTCTCCGAGGGGAAGCAGTTGTCATCGTCGTAGATGACATAGAACTCCAGCTCGCCCATGGCCTCGAAGGTGTAGCCTGTGGTCTTTTTG
Source organism: uncultured Bacteroidales bacterium (assembly GCA_944326225.1). Classification (GTDB taxonomy): domain Bacteria; phylum Bacteroidota; class Bacteroidia; order Bacteroidales; family UBA932; genus Coprenecus. The sequence goes on from CALVDI010000039.1 coordinate 14,486, forward strand.
AATTCCTCGTGAGCCTTGCGGAGGGTGTACTCGGGGGAACTCTCCAGAGGAAGTCCGTCCTTGGTGAAGTAAGAGCAGAGCATACCCAGGGTAGGAATCTCGGCAAACGGATCTATGTAGGCTGTCGAGAAGCGGGGAATGACATAGAGGTCGCTTGAGCCGGCCTCGATATAGGAAAACAGACTGGAGCCGTCAACTCTCTCTCCGAACGAGAGGATCAGGTCCAGATACTGAAGGCTGCTGACCGGGAAGTTGAGGGTCTTCAGCCTGCCGTCTCCCGCGATGTAGCGGAAGTTCACGACACGGATGTCGTTGGCGGTGATGAAATTGATTATGTCATCCTTTGTGAACTCATCGGGCATCTTGCCGATGGCACTCACCAGAGGATTGATGTTGTACGTCAATGCTGCGTTCATAATTGCATTTAAATTATTTAGAATTGACAGCAAATTAGTGCAAATTTTTTAATTATTCCAAACTTTTACGGCAAGAATCTTACTTGTTGACTCTGTCTCTGCTAATTTCACGGTGTGGATGTAGTGAAAATCGGAACGGCTTTTTATCTTTGCATGAATTTAAGAAATCAGTATGGAAAAGAAGTTAAGAATAATAGTCACGGCGGCCGTGTTGGTGACGGCAGCCTGTCTCCGCTCGGAAGCAGGAGAGACTCCGTGCGATGTGCCTGTTGTCAATCCGACACCGCATGAGGTGGTGATGCTTCCGGAGGAGGGAACTGTGGATGTCTCAGCTGGAGTACGGGTAATGGACAAGTCCGGACTGTTCTCGGAGGATGCCGGTTTTCTGCCGGCCGGGGATAAGAAGGCGGTCAGGCTGACTGTGGATTTCGGGGCGAAAAAGGCTGTCAGGGCAGGAGTGAGGGCTGTATCCGGCGCGTATCTGCTTGCGATAGACGATAAAGGCATATCCGTTCTTGGATACGATGAGCGTGGGGTTTTCTACGGGCTTCAGACCCTGCGTCAGATAGCGGCTCAGGCTGGGAACGGACATCTGCCGTACATGACGGTCAATGACTGGCCGGATCTTCCGGCAAGGGGTGTGGTCGAGGGATTTTACGGTACTCCATGGTCGCATGAGGCAAGGTTGTCCCTGATAGACTTCTACGGTAGGTATAAGATGAATACCTATATATACGGCCCCAAGGACGACCCGTATCACAGCTCGCCTGACTGGAGAAAGCCTTACCCGGAGGACGAGGCCGCTGATATAAAGGAACTGGTAGAGGCCTGCCGGGCCAATTATGTGGACTTCGTCTGGGCCATACATCCGGGTCAGGACATAAAGTGGAACGAGGAGGACTATGCGGCTCTCGTCGCCAAGTTTGAGAATATGTATGCGCTGGGCGTAAGGGCGTTCGCTATATTCTTTGACGACATATCCGGAGACGGGGCCAATCCATACCGTCAGGTGGAACTGCTTAACCGTCTGGGAGAGGAGTTCGTGAAGGTCAAGGGCGACGTGGCTCCGCTTATCATCTGTCCTACTGATTACAACCGTTCCTGGGCCAATCCTACCGAGCGCGGCAGTCTGGCTGTCTACGGCAGGGAACTCGATCCTTCTGTGCGGGTGTTCTGGACTGGGGACTATGTGTGCAGCGACCTTACTCCGGCTACTTTGGAGTGGGTGGGCTCCAGAATACAGCGTCCGGCCCTGTACTGGTGGAATTTCCCGGTTACGGACTACTGCCGCCAT